>JACDCH010000272.1 GCA_013694495.1 Acidimicrobiia bacterium
GCCGGGCTCAGGTGCCGGGCCAGCGGCCGGGGTTCATGCGCCGGTCGGGGTCGAGGGCGTCGCGCACCCGGGTGAGCAGCTCGGTGAAGCCGGGGTCGGCCCGGGCCACGATCCGGGCCGCGGCCCCCTCCGACGCCTTGTACGGCACGTACCCGTGGTCGAGCACGACGTCGGCCAGCTCGGCCATGGCCGAGCGCACCCGACCCACCTCGTCGTCGTCGCCCCGGTCGAAGCAGGCGACGTAGCGCAGCACCCAGTAGCGGCCGCCCTCCATGGGCCGGGCCACGAGGAAGGGCGGGAACCCGTGGGCCTCGAGCACGCCGAGGCCGGCCTCGGCCCCCTTCACCCACGCCGCGCCCGGGCCGTAGGAGCCGACCCACGCCAGGCCGCCGCCGGGGAAGTCGAGCAGGAAGTCGAGCGTGGTCGGGAGCTCGGCGAGCTTGGCCATGCCCGGCATCAGCTTCACGAGCTGGCTCACCTCGAACGGCGCGTCGACGCCGGCGTCGGCCAGCACCCGCCGGCCGAGCGCCACCCGCGCCGCCAGCTCCTCGGCCGTGGACGCCGTGATGTCGATGAAGAGGAAGGCGAACGGCTCGTCGTCGGCCCGGACGAGGCCGCGCGTAGCGCCGAAGAGCAGCTTCGCCGACGGCCACGTCATGCAGCCGACGTCGTCGAAGCTGCCGCTGCGGGCCAGCGCCCGCATGGCGGCGTAGGCGGTGTCGAGCGACCAGGCGAAGGCGAACCACCGGGTCCGGTGGACGGCCTTGGGCACGAGAGCCAGCCCGCCCCGCAGCACGATGCCGGTGGTGCCCTGCGTGGAGATGAACAGGCCGGTGAGGTCGGGCAGCGGGGCCCGGCCGAACCACGAGTCGACGACCCCGCCGCTGCCGGTGCGCACGACCGTGCCGTCGGCCAGGACGGCCTCGACCCCGGTGAGCCAGCGGCCCATGGCGCCGCCCCGCATGGACAGGTTGTTGAGCCCGTCGAGCAAGGCGTTCATCAGCGCCGACGTGAACGGCGGGGCGAACGGGTACGTGTAGGCGAGGTCGGGGTGGTGCTCGTCGAGGTGGGCCTTGAGCTGGGCGAACGTCACGCCGGGCTCGACGACGGCCGTCATCGTGTCGGGGTCGACCTCGAGGCCGTCGAGCCGCTTGAGGTCGACGACGATGCCGCCGTGGGGGATGGCGATGCCGGCGACGTTGTAGCCCGCAACGACCGGGGTGATCGCGACGCCCTCGCGAGCGGCCCAGCGGACGACCTCGACGACCTCGTCGCGCGTGCCGGGCGTGACGGCGAGCGTCGCCGTCCCGGCCGGGTGCTCGGTGATGTCGTCGAGCCACCCGTCGGGGGCGTGGACGTGCTCGCGACCGACGATGGCGGCCAGCGCCGCCCGCCCCGCAGCCGCTGGCATCAGTTCGGGCGGATCCGGAGGGCCGACAGCTCCCGCACGAGGTTGCCGGTGGCCAGCTGCAGCAGCGGCTCGACGTCGCCCTCGAGGACGACGACGGCGGCGGGGCTGATGCCGTTGTCGACCTGCACCCGGCCGCGGCCGATGCGCAACGTCGCCGCGGTGCGGCCGGCCTTGATCCCGATGGTGATCGGCACGGGGAGGCGCAGCAGGGCGAGGCGCACGCCGGCGTTGGCGAGGTACGCGGGCACCGTACGGGCGAGGAGGTGGACGAGCAGGTTGGCCTCGCCCGGCGGCGGGGTCTGCACGTCGGGCACGTCGGGGGCGACGCGGTGCACGAACCGCATGACGCCGCCGAGGGCGAGCATCGGGGCGGCGAGGGGAAGGGCGGCGACGACGGTGGCCGCCTCGAGCACCGCCCGGGGCGGGTCGAGCGGGCGCTTGCGGGTGAGGCGGGCCAGGAGGCCGTCGACGGTGTTGCCCACGAGGTTCGCCACCTCGATCTGGGCGACCGTGGCCCGGATGGCGGTGATGGCGTCGGCGGGCAGCACCTCGGCCAGGGGCCCGCTGTCGAGCGGGTGGCCGGCGTCGGCGCAGGCCCGGGCGTAGGTGAGGAGGGCGGCCTCGGCCAGCTCGGCGTCGTCGAGGTCGTCGCCCTCGGCCCGCTCGCCCAGGTAGTCGGACCAGGAGCCGTGGATCCAGGCGCAGTAGCGGCACCCGTTCACCTCGGTGACGGCCAGGATCACCCGCTCCCGGGTGCGGGCCCCGATCGGGCCGCCGGGCAGGTACGACCGCACGAGGGCGGGCAGTGTGCGGGCCAGCTCGACGAACCAGGGCGCCAGGACCGACGGATCGGCGGTGCGCCTCGGGAACGGGTCGCGCTGGCGGTCGGGCTGCGGGTCGGCCACCCGGCGACGGTACCGCGCCGACCCGGGCGGGCCCGGCGGGGTCAGGCCGCCCGCACGCCCAGGACGCCAGCGACCACCAGGGTCACCACCGCCCGCGCCCCGTCCGCGTCGTGCAGGCCGGTGGTGCGCAGGTGCTCCCAGAGCGGCCACGAGAGGGCGGCGTCGAGGGCGTCGAGCAGCAGGCCGCCCTCGTTGCCGCGGGCGTCGACCTCGGGTGCGAAGGCCCGGGCGATCTCGTCGCGCAGGAACCGCCGCCCGAAGCGCACCCGGTTGTCGACCTCGACCGACCCCCAGGCGTGCACGGCGGTGGCCCGCAGGATCGGGGTGATGGCCTCGAGGAGGTCGGACCGCTGGCGCACGACCTCGGGCAGCCGGACGGCGAGGGGCTCGGCCGGGTGGATCACGAGCACGAGCGACTGCAGCCGGTCGGCGACCCGGTCGCCCACCGCCGCGTACAGCCCCTCGAGGTCGGCGAAGTGCTGGAAGACGGAACGCACCGAGACGCCGGCCCGCTCGGCCACCTTGGGGGCCGTGGGGCGCAGGTCGCCCTCGTCGACCAGACCGATGCAGGCGTCGACGATGAGGTCGCGGGTGCGGATCGCCCGTGCCGTGCGCCCGTCGATCGTCGTCATCGGCGCGGAGGTTACGGCGCCGCCACCGACAGCCCCCCGACGACGTGGTGCAGGCGGGTCAGCGCCACCACGGCCAGCCCGTAGACGGCGAGGGCCAGCAGCTGCACGGCCCGGAACCCGATCGTCATCGACAGCATCGTGGTCAGCACGGAGCCGATGACCGAGAAGAACCCGTTGACCGCCCACGACCAGGCCACGTACTGCTCGCCGTCCGGGCCGAGGCGGGCGACGAGGCCCAGGCCGAGCGGCATGAACATGCCGAGGCACAGGCCGAGGGGGGCGAGCAGCAGGAGGGCGACGACCACCCGCACGGCGAGGCCCTGGTCGAGCAGCGAGTCGGTGAGGCCGTCGAGGGCGAACTGGTAGAAGGCCGTGAGCAGCGCCAGCGCCGCCAGCACCACGACCGCCCCTCGCCGACCCTGGGCCGCGACGCGGTGGCTCAGCAGCGCGCCGATCCCGGTGAACACGAGGATCGAGGCCAGCGTGACGGTGAGCGAGTACGTCGGGTAGCCGAGGAACCGGGTCAGCCGCTGGATCATCGTGATCTCGAACAGCATGAAGCCGAGCCCGAGGGCGGCGAAGTAGGCGGCCGACACCCCCTTGGCGGGGAGGTCGCTCCAGCGCCGGCGGATCACCACGAACGGCAGGAGCAGGAACGCAGCGGCGAAGAGCACTGCGACAGCGAGCAGCAAGAGCAGGACGCGCTCGCCGATCCGCGACTCCGGGTCCTCGACTGCGATCGGCTCGAGGAAGTCGCCGATCACGTCGCCGAACGGGGTGAAGTGCCAGAAGAACGGAGAGTCGTCGCGGACCGTGGTGATGTCGCCCGGGTACTCGGCCACGACGGCGTCGACCTGGGCCGGGGTCCCCGACGCGACCCGGCTGACGATGCCGTCGCCGGGCGACTCGCCGGGGGCGTGGAACGAGACCGTCTGGGGCAGGTCGGTGAGACCGTCGAGGTAGCGGTCGACCTCGGCCGGGGTGAACGGCGTGCGCTTCAGGACGATGGTCGACAGGTCGCCCGTGGCCTCGGTGAGGTAGGCGGCGACCACCATGTGCCGGGTGGGGTCGGCGGCCCCGACCGCCTCGAGGGCGTCGCGCGCCGTGACGAGGTAGCGGCTGGTGCGGTTCGGGGCGGCCTCGACGTCGAGCTCACCGAACTGCACGACGACGATGCCGTCGTCGGTCAGGTGGCGCAGGCTCTCCTCGATCATCTCCTGCGTGTAGAGGTAGCTCTCCGAGAGCACGAAGGCGCCCGAGGAGGCGGCGTTGTTGGCGGCGTAGCTGTCGGGGGCGACGAACCAGATGAGGTCGTAGGCGGTGTCGGCGCGGGCCAGGTAGGAGCGGCCGTCGCCCTGGTGGAGATCGACCTCGGGGCGCTCGGCGAGGTTGCCGGTGTACTCGGCGAACTCGCCCTTCAGCAGGCCGACGGTGACCGGGTTGAGCTCGACGGCCTCGATGGCGGTGGCGCCGAAAGCGAGCGAGGCGAGGATCTCGTTGCCGCCCGCCGAGCCGATGATCAGCTCGCGGCCCGGTGGCCCACCGAGGATGTCGAAGGGCGTGGCCCGGGGGTCGGCCTCGTAGTCGGCCAGAAGGCCCTCGACGTCGCCGTCGAAGCTGTGGATGCCCGAGCCGAACGTGCCGTCGTGGCCGAGCAGCCGGTCGCTGTCGTCGCCCGGGACCTGGTGCACGTCGACGCGGAACACGGGGCCCCAGCCGGAGAACAGGGCCTGGGCGCCGCCGAGCTTGTCGGCCTCGACCTCGACGTCGGGCAGGGCGCCGCTGCCGAAGACGCCGACGGCCAGCACGACGGAGGCGATGGCACCGACGACGAAGGGGGTCGATCGTCGCGGCAGCGACGCCAACCCGACCAGCGCGAACAGCAGCGCGGCCAGGAGGATCACCGCCGGCGGGCCGAGCCGGGAGATGAGCGGGATGGCGACCAGGCTCGCCAGGCCGGCGCCGATCAGGTCGGCGAAGTAGAGCCGGCCCACGTCGTCGCCGGCCCGGCCCAGCAGCACCGAGATCATGATCCCGAGCCCGATGAACGAAACGAAGAGCACGAAGCAGATGACGCCGAGGACGACCAGGTTCTTGAACGACGACCGGGTGCCGTAGTCCCAGATCGCCCTCGTGTCGATCGGGACCTGCGACACGAGGAGGTAGCCGGCGGCGATGGTGATGGCGCTGGCCGTAGCGGCCAGGCCGACGACCCGGTCGGTGCTCCACCGGCGCAGCGGCGCCACCACCGCCACCAGCACGCCGCCCGAGCCGATGCCCAGCAGGGCCAACCCGATGACCAGGTACGTGTAGTAGTACCAGAGCTTGTAGGAGATGATCCGCGTGTAGCCGACCTCGAGGAGGAGGCCGGCCAGGCTGATCACGAGGATCGTCGTCCAGCGGGGCAGCCACGATCGCCCGTCCTCGTCGCCCCCCTCCTCCGTCATCGCCGGTCACGCTAAGGAGCCGGACCCGAGCGGTCCTAACGTGCGCCGGCATGGGGGACCTGCTCGACCTGTCCGCGGCGATCCTGGCCGGCGAGGCCTCCATCGACGATCACCACCCGTTCTCGCCGACGGGCGCGCTCGAGGAGGTGGCGCCAGGGGTTGCCTTCGTGCAGTCGTTCGCCAACGTCGCCGCCGTCGCCACCGGCGCCGGCCTGTGCCTCGTCGACACCGGCTCGGTGTTCGCGGCCGACTCGATCCACGCCGCGGTGCGGGCCTGGTCGCCGGAGCGGGCCACCACCGCGATCTACACGCACGGCCACATCGACCACTGCATGGGGACGGCGCCGTTCGAAGCCGAGGGACCGATCGAGGTCATCGGCCACGAGGCCGTCGACGAGCGCTTCGACCGCTACATCAAGACCGCGGGCTACAACGGCGTCATCAACCAGCGGCAGTTCCGGGCCAAGGGGCTGCGATGGCCGGTGGAGTACCGGCGGCCAGACCGCACCTACCGCGACCGCCTCGACCTGGAGCTCGGCGGCGAAGCCGTCCACCTGCACCACGCCCGGGGCGAGACCGACGACCACACGTGGACGTGGTGGCCCGAGCGCAAGGTGCTGTGCACCGGCGACCTCATCATCTGGTGCAGCCCGAACGCCGGGAACCCGCAGAAGGTGCAGCGGACCCCGACGAGTGGGCGGCGGCGCTGCGGGCCATGGCCGCCCTCGAGCCCGAGGTGCTGCTGCCCGGCCACGGCCTCCCGGTGGCCGGCGCCAGCCCGGTGCGGGCGGTGCTCGAGGACACCGCCGCGCTGCTGGAGTCGATCGTCGAGCAGACGCTCGGGCTGATGAACGAGGGCGCCCGGCTCGACGACATCCTCCACACGGTGCAGCCCCCCGCCGAGCTCGTGGCCAAGCCCTACCTCCAGCCGATCTACGACGAGCCCGAGTTCGTCGTCCGCAACACGTGGCGGCTCTACGGCGGGTGGTACGACGGCAACCCGGCCACCCTGAAGCCGGCCCGGGAGGCCGACGTCGCCGCCGAGCTGGCCGACCTGGCCGGTGGGGCCGACCGCCTGGCCGAGCGGGCCACCGCCCTGGCCGCCGCCGGCGACGACCGGTCGTTGCGCCTGGCCGGTCACC
>JACDCH010000290.1 GCA_013694495.1 Acidimicrobiia bacterium
TGTCGGACCTGCTCGCCGCCTGGTAGCGCCGGGCGCTACGGGAGGCCGGCGGCGTCGGCCAGCTCGCGGAGCGACACCGCGGGGCGGGGCCCGACGTGGCCGATCACCTCGGCGGCCGCCAGCGAGCCCAGCCGCCCGCTGGTCTCGAGGTCGGCGCCGCGGCACAGCGCGTACAGCGCCCCGGCGGCGTAGAGGTCACCGGCGCCGGTGGTGTCGACCAGCTCCTCGATCGGCTCGGCCGGGATGGCGTGCGTCTCGGATGCGCTGACGACGACCGAGCCTTTCGCCCCGCACGTGAGGTAGGCGAGCTCGCAGCGGCCCCGCACGATGTCGATGGCCTCGTCGAACGACGGCGTGCGGAACATCGAGCAGATCTCGTCCTCGTTGGCGAAGAGCACGTCGATGCCCCGGTCGAGGAGGGCGAGGAAGTCGTCGCGGTGCCGGTCGACGCAGAAGCCATCGGACAGCGAGAAGGCGAACTTCGTGGTCGGGCTGGCCGCGGCCAACTCCATGGCCCGCACCACCGCGTCCTCGCCGGGGCCCTTGTCCCACAGGTAGCCCTCGACGTAGACGAACGTGGCCGCGTCGACCACGCCCTGGCTCACGTCGTCGGCACCGATCTCGGCGGCGATGCCGAGGTTCGTGTTCATCGTGCGCTGCGCGTCGGGCGTCACCAGGATCAGGCTCCGGCCGGTGGGGGCCGCGTGCGACGACGGGGCCGCCGCGGTGTCGAAGTCGACCCCCGACGCCCGCATGTCGTGGCGGTACACGGCCCCGAGCTGGTCGTCGCGCACCTTGCCGATGAAGCCGGCTGTGCCGCCGAGGGCGGCGACGCCGACCGCGGTGTTGGCCGCCGAGCCCCCCGAGGTCTCGAACGCCGGCGGCATGGCTGCGTACAGCTCCTCGGCCCGGTCGGCCTCGATCAGCTGCATCGAGCCCTTCACGAGCTGCTGGCGGTCGAGGAAGGCGTCGTCGGCATGGGCGATGACGTCGACGATGGCGTTGCCGATGGCGAGCACGTCACTCATCGGTGCGTCCATCCAGTTCCAGGTGAGTTCACGAGATTCGCCTCAACGGGGCACCGATGACAGGCGGCTTCGCCGCGGAGAAGGGCTGTGACATGGTTCGCTCGCACTTCGTGCTCACCCACGGGGAGAGGAAGGTAGCGGTCCACGAACCGCCGACCAGCACCCCGCGGACCCCGCGGTAGCTTGCCCCGATGCCCGAGCTGGACCCCTACCGGCTGCCCACGACCGTCAGCCCCTCTCGTTACACGCTGGAGCTCGAACCCGACCTCGACGCAGCCACCTTCACCGGCACGGTCGCCATCGACGTCACGGTGAACGAACCGGTCGAGCAGATCGTCCTCAACGCCCTCGAGCTCGAGATCGACGAGGCCTGGGTCGAGCTGGGCGACGGCGAGCGGCTCGAGGCCACCGTCACCCTCGACGAACCCACCGAGCGGGCCCACCTCTCGCTGTCAGGGAGCGCGCCGGCCGGGCCCGCAGTCCTCCACGCCCGCTTCCGGGGGATCCTCAACGACAAGCTGAGCGGCTTCTACCGGTCGACCTTCGTCGGCGACGACGGCAGCCCGAACGTGATCGCCACCACCCAGATGGAGGCCACCTACGCCCGCAAGGCCTTCCCGTGCTGGGACGAGCCGGCGGCCAAGGCCACGTTCGTCGTGTCGCTCGTGGTGCCCGAGGAGCTCGTGGCCGTGTCCAACGGCGCCGAGGTCAGCCGCGAGCCGGCCGGCGCAGGCAAGGTCCGGGTCAGCTACGCCGAGACGATGAAGATGTCCACCTACCTGGTGGCCTTCGTGGTCGGGCCGATGGAGATCACCGACCCGATCGACGTCGACGGCACCCCGCTGCGGCTCGTCTGCCCACCGGGCAAGAAGCACCTGGCGCCGTACGCGCTCGACGTCGCCGCCGCTTGCCTGCGCTGGTTCACCGAGTACTACGGCATCGGCTACCCGGGCGGGAAGATGGACCTCATCGCCGTGCCCGACTTCGCCTTCGGGGCGATGGAGAACACGGGCTGCATCACCTTCCGCGAGGTGCTGCTGCTGGTCGACCCGGAGTCGGCCACCACCCCCGAGCTCATGGCGCTCACCGACGTGGTGAACCACGAGATCGCCCACATGTGGTTCGGCAACCTCGTGACGATGGGATGGTGGGAGGGCATCTGGCTCAACGAGGCCTTCGCCACGTTCATGGAGACCAAGGCCACCGAGGCCTACCGGCCGGGCTGGCAGCGCTGGGTCGAGTTCGGCCTGTCGCGCAGCCAGGCGATGGAGGTCGACGCCCTCGACAGCACGCGGCCCATCGAGTTCCCCGTCGTCTCCCCCGACGACGCCGAGGGGATGTTCGACGTCCTCACCTACGAGAAGGGCTGCGCCGTGCTGCGCATGCTCGAGCAGTACCTCGGCGAGGACCGCTTCCGCGACGGCATCCGCCTCTACCTCGCCAGCCACGCCTACGGGAACACGCAGACCACCGATCTGTGGGACGCCATCGAGGCCGCCGCCGGCGAGCCGGTCCGCAAGATCATGGACAGCTGGATCTACCAGGGCGGCTACCCGATCGTGGGGGTCGAGCAGCTCGGCGACACGAGCCTGCGCCTGCGCCAGGAGCGCTTCCGGCTGTCGGCGGCCACCGCGCCCGACGGGCCCGAGACGCCCAACCCGGGCCTGGGCGACGAGTGGATCGTCCCGGTCGTCCTGCGGATGTCGGTCGACGGCGTCGAGCGCACCGAACGGCTCCTGCTCGACGCCCCCGAGTCCGACCTCGACCTCGGCGGCCACGTCGACTGGGTCCTCGTCAACGAAGGCGGCCACGGCTTCTATCGGGTGCGCTACAGCGGCGCCCTCCGCTCGGCGCTGGTCGCCCACGGCGTCGGCTCCCTCGACATCCTCGAGCGCTACTGCCTGCTCGACGACACGTTCGCCTCGGTCCAGGCCGGCGCGGCGTCGGCCGCCGACTTCCTCGGGCTGGCCCGGGCCTACGCCGACGAGACCGACGTCGCGGTGTGGAAGCGGCTGAGCGACAGCCTCGGCTACCTCGACCGGTCCGTGCCCGACTCGAAGCGCGACGGCTTCGCGTCGACCGTGCGGGCCATCGCCGCCCCGGCCCTGCGCCGCCTCGGGAGCAGCCCGTCGACGGACGAGGACGACCGCACCCGCGAGCTGCGCGGCGTGCTGCTGATCGTCGCCGCGCTGTACGGCACCGACAAGGACGCCGTGGCCGAGGCCCGGCGCCTGCGGGAGGCCGCCATCGCCGAGCCCGGCTCGATCGACCCGGCGCTGGTGGCGGCGGCCGCCCGGGTGGTGTCGGAGACGGGCGACGTGTCCGACTTCGAGCGGGGCCTCGAGCGCTACCACGCCGCCGCGACGCCGCAGGAGGAGATGCGCGAGCTCTACTCGCTCGGCCGCTACCGCGACGACGCGGTCATGGACCGGGTCCTCGAGCTGTCGCTGACGGAGTTCCGCACGCAGAACGCGCCGTACCTCCTCCGCATCGCGCTGCAGAACCGCGAGCAGGGGCCGCGCGTGTGGCGCTGGGTGCGGCAGAACTGGGACGCCGTCAACGAGCGCTTCCCGTCGAACTCGATCGTCCGCCTGCTCGACGGCATCGCCGCCCTCGACGACGAGAAGGTCGCCGCCGACGTCCGTGCCTTCTTCGCCGAGCACCCGGTGCCCCAGGGCGCCCAGCAGCTGGCCCAGCACCTCGAGCGCCAGCAGGTCGCCGTCGCCGTCCGCCAGCGCGAGGCCGCCGCCGGCGGCGCCTGAACCTTCGACCTGCCCGGTCGAAGGTCAAGAGCACGGCGGCGGGCGTTGGTGGCGGCCGGGGGGCGGCGGGGCTCGCGCACCGGAGGGTGCCAGCAGGACCGTACGGCCATGTACACACCCTCCGGTCGTCCGGCGCGCCAACCGATGGGTGCAGGCAGGACCGTTCCGTCATGTCCACACCCATCGGTCGCGCGGCGGCCGTCGAGCGTACGCTCGTCCGTTGCGCGTGCGCGGAACCGCACCGCAGCCGGGTAGGTGCACGCAGAACGGGTTGGCGCACGCAGGTGGAGGCACCGAACGGGCGCCGTCGACCAGCGCCGCCGCCGTCGCGCCCTTGACCTTGACCTTGACCCTGACCTCGACCTTGCCCGCGACCTTCAGGAGCGGAGGCGGGAGACGCGCTGGGCGTACTCGGGGGAGGTGAGGATGCCGGGGACGAGGGCGGCGGCGCCCTGGGCCGACCAATGCTCGAGGCCGGGGCCGTCGGGCGAGCGCTCGAGCATGGCCACGTAGGCGAGAACGACCCGCACCCACTCCCGCAGGGCCCTGGCGTTCTCGGACGACTCGGAGAAGCCGATCATCACCTGGCCCCGGGTGGCGTTGCCGCGGTCGAGCTGCTGGGTCCAGTACGCCCGGCCGGCGGCGTCAGGGGCCCGGCCGAGGACGTTCTGGTACACGAGGTCGACGAACTCGGCGTTGGGGAGGGCGCCGTAGGCGGTGCGGAACTCGGAGCTGTCGGCGAACGCCTGCGACACGGTGGCCAGCGGCGTGCCCGTCGCCAGCCGGTCGATCCAGTAGAGGAGCCCCGCGGTGTCGGGGATGCGATGGAAGTACGCCTCGTAGAGGCGGGCGGCCGGCGCCACCTTGGCCTCGAACTCCGGCGCGGCGAGGAGCTGACCGACGAACGTGGCCGCGGTCTCGCGCCCGCCGAGCAGGCGATCGGTCCAGTACGTGCGGCCCGCCGCATCGGGCGCCCGGCCGTAGAAGTCCTGGTACTGGCGCTCGACGAGCTCGCCGGCCGTGACGAAGGGGGTCCAGCGGTCGTCGACGAGGGTGGCGGTGCCGCCGCTGCTGCCACCGCACCGCTCGGGGTGGGCCATGGCGTCGCGCAGGCTGAGCGTCGGGTTCACCGCGTCGTAGCCGAGCGCGGGGTCTTCCTTCGACCAGTGCACGCCCACGGGCCGGGGGGTGCGGATCTCGAAGTGGATGTGCGGACCCGTGTTCTCGGCGTTGCCCGAGTCGCCGAGGAAGCCGAGGACCTGGCCCGAGGTGACGGTGGACCCAACGTCGAGCCCGGCGGCGAAGACGTGCTGCGGCGCGGCCAGGTTGTCCTCGGGGGTGACGCCCGGCGTGTCGTTGTTGAGGTGGATGAAGACGTAGGTCCAGCCCGCGGCGTCGCGCACGGCGATGCGGTTGCCGGGGCCGCCGGGGTTGCTGTTGGAGCTGTAGCCCGACTCGTTGCGGACGGTGCCGCCGCCGGCGGGGTCGTAGTCGAGCGTGGGATGGGCGTAGTACAGCTCGACGATCGTGCCGGCGACCGGGGAGAGCACGCGGCGCATCTTGAGCGCCTGCACGCTCATGATGTCGTTGCCGTCGTGGGTGGGGCGGCTGGCGGAGCGGAAGGTGTCGGTCCAGTACGTGGTGGCGGGCGACGACGACGGCGGCGACCCGACGAACGAGGGGCCCTCGACCGGGAAGCAGATCGTGCGGGTGGACGGCGCGGTCTGGGCCGAGGCGGGCGCCGACGCGGTGGGCGCGAGCCCGGCCACCACGAGGGCGGTCGCGAGCAGGCGGCGGAGGCTTCGGGAGGGGTTCGTCACGCGTTCGTAAACCTACGGCAACACGATCGACGGATGCGACCGAACCTTGTGGATCGGCGGCCCGGGCGCCGCCCTTGAGGGGTCATCCGGCGGAACCGGCGAACGACGTGGCGAGCAGGGCCTGGGCCAGGTGGTACGTGACGATGATGGCGAGCGGCGCCCAGGGCTGGGTCCGGATGAAGCGCTCCCAGGCGATGAGCGAGTCGCTGGCGGCGAAGAGGGCGGCGCCGGTGATGGCCCGCGGGTCGGTGGTCCCGATCGCCGTGGCCACCATGGCGGCGATGACGACGACGTACGCGGCGACCGGGGCCGCCAGCTCGGGCTCGTCGCCCCGGCGGGTCGCACCCACCACCCGGACGCCGAGGGTGGCGACGATGACGACCGCGGCGATCGCCCCCGCCGCCAGGCCGGCCCCCTCCGTGCCCGCCGCCACGAAGGCGACGACGTAGGCAACGTGGGCGAGGAGGAACGAGCCGAGCCCGAGGACGAAGAGGTTCGGGCCGGGCGTGCCGGGCTGGCGTCCGGGCAGCATGAGGAACACGTCGCCGGCCGTGGACAGCACGAGGGCGGCCACCAACGCCGCCCGGGCCCCGCCGGCGACCCCGTCGAGCACCAGCGCCAAGGCGACGAGGAACGCCATGCAGCCCGGCTTGCAGAGGTACTCGAGCCGCTTGCTGCCGCGCCGGACGGCCCACCAGTCGGTCGCCGCCACCACCCCGAACGCGGCCAGCAGCCCCCACGCAGCCCCGTTCACCCGTGTGGCTTACCCGACTCGGGCCGCGGGCGCCAGACCCGCCCGTCGACGGAGCGGGTCAGGCGGCGGCCACAGCGAGGGCGTCGGCCCAGGGGACGCCGCCGTCGACGAGCACCTGGCGCCAGCGCACGACCTGGGCCGGCATGTTCATGCCGAGGGCGGCGACGAGGCGGCCGCCGCAGCCGTAGAGGGCGACGAACTTGCGCGCTTCGATGGAGCCGGCGACGACCTCGACGTCGCAGTCGGCCGACGTCCGGCCCACCACCTGGATCTTGCGGTCGTACTGATCGGACCAGAACCACGGCACCGGCGCGAATGGCTGGCCCCGTCCGCCGGCGAGGTCGGCGAGCAGGGTGCGGGCCGCGTGGGCGCCCTGGACCTGCGCGTTGTCACATTGCTCGATGCGGATCGGGTCACCGCCGCCGAACTGCGGGTGCGGCCAGCGGGCGACGTCGCCCGCCGCCACCACACCGGGGCCGGCGAGGCACGTCTCGTCGCACACGACGCCGTCGCCGAGGTCGAGGCCGCTGCCCTCGAGCCACGCCGTGTTCGGCGTGACGCCGATGCCGACGAGGACGACATCGGCCTCCACGGTCGTGCCGTCGGTCAGGCGGGCCCACGACGCCCGGCCGCCGGCGTCGCCGTGCAGGGCCTCCACGCCGGTGCCCAGGCGCAGGTCGACGCCGCGCTCGCGGTGGAGATCGCCCACGAC
>JACDCH010000400.1 GCA_013694495.1 Acidimicrobiia bacterium
AGGGGGTCCCTCGCGCAACAGGGACAGCTCATCCTCACCGGCCGCCACCGGGCCCCAGCCACCAAAGCTCAAACAGCGCTGCCGACTGCGCCGCCTACATCCTCAGGAAGTCACGCCGCCAACACCTCTCCCTGCACTCGGCACCGCCGGGCAGATGGGAGGCCCACTGTGGGCACCGACACCACGACCGAACCCGTCCTCGACGCGCTCGCTCAACTGACCGAGAAGGTCGATCAGCTTCTCTCGAGCGGCCCCTCCGGAGCCATGAGCATCGAGACTTTCATCTCCGAGTTCGACCTGAAGCGGACGATGGTCTATGAGCTCATCGCCTCGGGCGAGTTGCCCTCGGTCAAGGTTCGAGGACGGCGTCTGATTTCGCGTTCCGTAGCCAACGAATGGCTGCGATCCATGGACCCGTCTGGGCCCGCCTACTCGCGCCTGCATCAGACACAGCAGGCGTCGTGAGCCCGGAGCGACGAACCGCGCCGGTCGCCACCGGCGCGGTTCCTGACGGTTCACCTGATTCTGTGCTCCTCCCTGAAGGTACCCGCCGGGCAGCGCCGCGGCGTGACTACACCGGTGAATCCCTCACCTACTGGAAGGGCCGTCATCGCGTCCTTGGGACTCGCGTTCACATCGAGGAGCACGACGCCCGACCCATGTGGGAAGCGATCTGCACCGCCCTTGGTAGCGCCCACGCCGCACGACGTTTCGTCGACCGACTGAGCCGCGTAGCTCGGCCTGATAGGCGGTCTTGATGAAGGCCCCCGACTACGACCCCGAGCGGGCACGTGCCCATGGACAACAGATGCTCGCCAACCATGCAGAGCGGGTTCAGCGCGAGCGGGAACACGTGAACGGAGCCGGCCCCGAGCCGGATTCCGACGACTGGCTGGCCTGGGCTGAGACCTACGCGGACGCAGACGGCAACGGCGTGGAGACGGTGGAGTGGCTGCAAACTGACAACGCCGGCACGCTCAGGGAGCGATGGCAGCCAGGCGACGACTCAGTGCCCTGGCCGGCCGTTTCGCCGGCGGCACTTCATGGCCTGGCCGGTGACGTGGTGCGGGCGATCGAGCCGCACACCGAGGCGGACCCGGTTGCGCTTCTCGTCACGTTCCTGTCCGTGTTCGGGGCGGCGGTGGGTCGTGGGCCCCACTTCCACGTCGATGGGGCAGACCATCCGGCCCGGCTCAACGTCGTGCTTGTCGGTGAGTCCGCCAAGGCTCGCAAGGGCACCTCGTACGCCCGGATCGAGCCGCTATTTCACATCGCCGACCCGGGGTTCAGTCGGGAGCGGATGCTCGGTGGGTTCGGCTCCGGCGAGGCCGTGGTCGACGCCCTGGCGGACAGCGAGTCCGATGACGGACGGCCCGTCATCGTCGACAAGCGCCTACTCGTGCAGGAGGGCGAGTTCGCCCGCCTGCTGAAGACCGCCGGCCGGGACGGGTCAACCCTCTCACCGCTGCTGAGGGACGCGTGGGATGGCCGACGGCTTCAGGTCCGGAGCCGCTCGAAGACCGCCGTTGCTGACGGCGCTCACGTGGCGGTACTCGCCCACGTGACGGCTGAGGAGCTGCGCCGCTGTCTTGACGACGTGGAGTTGTTCAACGGGTTCGCGAACCGATTCCTGTTCATCGCGGTCAAGCGGTCCAAGTTGCTCCCCGAAGGCGGGACGCTCTCAGATTCCAGGGAGCACGAGTTGGGCAAGCGGACCGAGGCGGCCCTCTTCGCCGCCCGGAAGATCAGCCGACTCGCGTTCAACACCGATGCGTCGGTGATGTGGGGCATCTCTACGCCGACCTCGCCCGCGATGAGCCGGGCGGAATGCTTGCCGCCGCGACGGCACGGGCTGAGGCCCAATGCCTGCGCCTCGCCGTCACGTACGCCCTTCTCGACGGGGAGAGGGCGATAGCCCCCGCCCATCTCGACGCGGCTCACGCGGTGTGGCACTACGCCCGTGCTTCGTCCTCTCGCCTGTTCTCCGGGAAGGTCGGCGACCCGACCGCCGACCGGATCCTCACCGCCCTACGGGATGCCGCGCCCGAAGGCTTGGATCGGTCGGCGCTTCATCGCTTGTTCGGCCGGCACGCAAAGGGGGACGTGCTCGATCGGGTGCTTGGCGATCTCGCCAGCCGCGAGCTCGTCGAGACAGTGGATGAGCCCACCGACGGCCGACCTCGGACAGTCACCTACGCGACCCAGCCGTCCGTTGCACTGCGAACGAAGCGATGAAAGCGAAGGAACCCCCTTCGTTCGCATCCTTCGCAGCCCCGATACATCGCTTACTTCGTTCGTTCGCACTTGCTGCAAGGAGCGCTTCACGTCGCGATAGATGCCCTCCGACGGCGGGACACCTGATCCGGCCTACAACGTCAGTTGCAACCCTGTTACGCCGCGAACCAGCGGGCGAGCTTCCCGAGGATCTCGACTTGGTCAACGTCCGTGAGCCCCTCGAGCATCAGGAGCAGCTGCTCGACCACGATCGCCCACCCGCCGATGACGTCGACGACAGAGTGCTCGTTGAGCATGCTTCCGATCGCCTCGTCCGCTCCCGCGTCGTCGTCCGACCGTGCTCGGATCAGGAGGGCAACAACGGTGCGGGCTGTCTCGATGAGCTCGGGCGGGTACGGGTCGGCAGCGGAGGCGTTCTCGCTCATCTCGTCATCCTGTCCCGCACCGCCGCCTCCGCCCGGACACCGGGGATGATCACGAACGGTTCCTGAGCGAGGGCGCGAGCGAGCTTCTCGACCTGACCCTGCCGGCCGTGCGTGTGTTGGTCATGTCGTCTCCCCTACTCGATTGCCGTGACCCCTTGCCTACGGCCAAAGACAGATGTACTGTGTGTCTTGGGCCTAAGTCAAGAGGCGATTCGGCCGTAGTCTCCGGTCGTGGGAAGGAAGGTTGATGTGGAGCACCTCGTAGGTGCGGCAGAGATCGCCGAACGTCTCGGCTGGTCCCACCCCCAGAACGTTCACACCATGCGGCGCCGGCACCCCGAGTTCCCCGCACCGGTCGCAAGCCTGCGCCAGGCGCACGTGTGGAACTGGCTCGACGTCGAGGCATGGGCCAAGGCCACAGGGCGGCTCTCGTGAGCGACACCGCCAAGCGCAAGCCCCGCTCACGGGCCAACGGCGAGGGCACCGTGTACGCGCTGCCCAACGGCCGCCACCAGGCTCAGGCGGTCGTCGGATGGAACGGCACCAAGCACGTGTACAAGCGCCGGACGTTTGACACGGTGAAGGAGGCGCGGGTCTGGCTGGTCGAGGTCAAGGCCGCCCTCACCAACGGGCTTTGCGTGCCAGACGACAAGAGGACGGTCGACTCGTGGCTGACGGATTGGCTGTCGACGCTGCCCGGCAAGGTGTCGGCCGGGACCGTCGGCGCCTACGAGGCCCGAGCACGCAACTACATCAAGCCGCACCTCGGCGGAATCTCGCTGCGGAAGCTCACGCCGCGCCGTGTCTCGACCTGGCTCGCCGACCTCAGCTCCGCCGGACTGTCGCCGAGCACCTGCCAAGGCGCCTACTCGACCCTGCGCCGCGCACTGACCATCGCCCAACAGGAGGGCCTCCTGTCCCGCAACGTGGCCGCCATCACCGACGGACCCCGCACCGACGGCCGCACTGCCCGCTGGACGACACCTGACGAGGTCACGGCGCTGCTCCGAGCGACCCGCCCGCCAAGCCAGGCCCGACGGGGTCGGCCTCCCAAGTCTGAGCGGCTCGCCGTCGCCGTGTCCATCCTCGCCGGTACCGGCGTCCGCCGGGGCGAGCTCCTCGGCCTCAAGTGGGACGACCTCGAGCTCGAGGCTGACCGGCCGACGGTGACGATCCGCCGTCAGGTGGTGCGCCGCCCCCAGGCCGGACTCGTGCTCGACGAGACCAAGACCGGCAAGACACGCACGCTCCCACTCCCGGCCTTCGTGGTCGACGCCCTCCGCGACCACCGCCGGGTGCAGGCAGCCGAGCGGCTCGCCGTCGGCCCGCTGTGGATCGATAACGACCTCGTCATCGCCACCGAGGATGGGCAGCCAGTCGACCCGCGGAACCTCAGCAAGGCCCTCGAACGCTTGGCGAAGCGGGCAGGCATCGCGCACGTCAACCCGCACGCTCTCCGTCACGGTGCCGTGTCCTTGCTGCTCGTCCAAGGCGTGTCGCTGGAGATCGCTTCGGAAATCGCTGGGCACAGCAGCATCCGGGTCACAAAGGATGTATACGGGCATCTGCTGACCGAGCATCTTTCGGTCGCGGCCGACGCGTTCGATCGGGCGTTCCGTCCGGCAGCAGGGGATCGATAGTCGGTTCCGCAGCCCGTTCCGGCACGAGCGCGAGCCGCAGCCTCGAGGGCCGCCTACTGCGGACTGACGCTCCAGTCGCCGTCGGCGCTGACCTCGATGATCCGCGGTCCCGGCGGAAAGTTGCGGACCCCGTCGTAGGGGCCGATCTCGTTGACCACGAGGTCGGCGTCGTTGGTGCCGTAGCTCCAGATGGCGAAGTTCGACTGGCCGTTGTGTGTCAGTCGAGCAGCGCTGGCACTCCCGGAGTAGGCCAGGACATCGTCACCTCTGCCGGCGACCGGCCCGCTGAACGCTCGAGCCGTCGAGAGGGGTCGGATCGTGATGGTCCATGACCCGTCGGACACGATCTCCAGGGCGTTGGAGTCGCCGTCGTCGAACAGGGGACGATCGATGAGCACCGTTCCGGAGTAGGCGCCGATCTCGTTGACGAGAAGGTCGCCGCGCACACCGTTACGTCGCTCCCAGACCTGGAAGTTGCTACTGCCACCGGTGTTCGAGATGTCGGCGACGACGGGCTCACCGGCCCGCGGCTTCGTGAACGAAGGGATCTGGCTCCCGGTGCCGGAGAGTTGCGTCCAGCCTGCCGGCAACGGGCACGTCGGATCGACTGCCTGCGCTCGAGTGAAGTACTCGCCACTCGCCGCCAGGAAGGATGCGAGGGCAAGGTCGCCCCGGGTCAGGATCACGCTTGCCCAGTAGTCGCGGCCCGCCGAATCGCTCGGCCGATGGAGCAGCGACTGGTAGAGCGCGTCGACACGTCGGTTCCGCTTCTCGCGCGACTGGTAGAAGTCGGCGGCGACCGCCCGCCGACCGACCTGGGTGGATCGTGCCACCCAGTACGCCACGCCGGCGTCGTCGGGCTGACGCTCGAGGAGCTGTGTGTAGAGCAGCCGCACCCATCCGTCGACGGTGCTGCCGGCCGAGGCGAAGTGCTCGTCGCTCGAGTAGAAGAACGCTGCGACGGACACCACCGGCTCGCCGTTGCGCATCCGGTCGATCCAGAAGCTCCGACCGCTCGAGTCCGCGGGCCGGCCGAACACATCCATGTAGAAGCGGTCGACGATGCGGGCGATCCATTCGTCGCTGCTCGCGAGGATGGCGGCGTACTGCTCGCGTGGCAGACCACCGTCAAGCCTCGTGCCCCAGTACAGGACACTGGCGTTGTCGACCTCGCGGCCGAGGAAGTCCTGGAACGTGGCGTTGACGAACCGCTCGTTCGGCGAGCAAGACCGTGGACCGTTCGCGGCGTGGGCGGCCGATGGCGCCAGGCCCGCAGCTACGAGCCCGAGCACGAGCAGGGATCGGGTGAGCAGTCTCATCGGGCACCCCCGGTAGCCGGCGACTGCTCCCGAACCTAGACGTCCCGTCGCCGAGCTCGCCGGGGTGCGGCTGGTCGACCTCGGCGTGAGGCAGGAACGCACTCGGTGGCGTCTTGGACTAGTGCCGCGACCGGGAACCTTCGCCCGGTAGCTGGCAGGAGTCGCGCGGGTGGTCGCGAATCTTCTGAGCAACGCTGTGTCGCTCAGGAGGTGCTCGTGCGCGAGGGGATCAAGGTCAGGGAGA
>JACDCH010000404.1 GCA_013694495.1 Acidimicrobiia bacterium
GGCCTGGGGGCGGAGCCCCCGGCTGGGGGTCTGGGGGCGGAGCCCCGAGGCATCGGCCGCAGGGCGACGAAGTCGGCCGAGGACCGGAACAGCCCCGACGAAGTCGGGTCCCCAAAACTCGAGCGAACGGAGCGAAGCGAGTGAGCTCGAAACCTCATACGCCCTTCGCCATGTTGGCGAACTTCGTGTAGTGGTCGAGCCAGGCCAGGCGGACCTTGCCGGTGGGGCCGTTGCGGTGCTTGGCCACGATGACCTCGGCCGTGCCCCGGTCCGGCGACTCGTCGTTGTAGACCTCGTCGCGGTACAGGAACATCACGATGTCGGCGTCCTGCTCGAGGCTGCCCGATTCCCGTAGGTCCGAGAGCATGGGGCGCTTGTCGGCCCGCTGCTCCAGGCCCCGGTTGAGCTGCGCCAGCGCCACCACCGGGCACTCGAGCTCCCGGGCCAGGATCTTGAGGTTCCGGCTGATCTCGGACACCTCGACCTGGCGGCTCTCGGCGTTGGAGCGGCCGGTCATGAGCTGGACGTAGTCGATGATGATGCAGCCGAGCTCGCCCAGCTGGCTGCGGAGGCGCCGGGCCTTGGCCCGGATGTCCATGACGGTGATGTTGGCGTTGTCGTCGATGTAGATCGGGGCGTCGGTGAGGCGACCCACGGCGTGGCTGATCTTGGTCCAGTCGTCCTTGTTCAACTTGCCGGTGCGGACGCGGCTGGAGTCGACCCTGGCCTCGGCGCACAGGATGCGCTGGCTGACCTCGAGCTGGCTCATCTCGAGGCTGAACACGAGCACCGGCTTGCGGGGCTCGACGGCGGCGTGGGTGGCGATCCCCAGCGCGAAGGCGGTCTTGCCCATGGCGGGGCGGGCGCCGACCACGACGAGGTTGGACGGCTGGAGCCCGGCGAGGATCCCGTCGAGGTCGATGTAGCCGGTGGGCAGCCCGGTGATGGCCTCGCCCCGCTCGTAGAGCGCCTCGAGCCGGTCGAGGTTGGCGTCGAGCAGCTTGGAGATGCGGGCCATGGAGTCGGTGACCCGGCGCTGGGCGACCTCGTAGACCGCCGCCTCGGCCCGGTCGATCGTGCCGATCACGTCGTCGGGGACGGCGAAGGCGCTCTCGGCGATGTCGGAGGCGACGCTGATCAGGCGTCGGAGCAGGGCGTGCTCCTCGACGATGCGGGCGTAGCGGGCGGCGGAGGTGGTGGCCGGGGTGCCCGACTGCAGCGTGACCAGCACGGCGGTGCCGCCGATGGCGTCGAGCAGGTCGGAGCGACGCAGCCACTCCGCCACGGTGACGGGATCGACCGGCTCCCCCCGCTGGTAGATGCCGACGATTGCATCGAAGATGTGGCCGTGGGCCGGCTTGTAGAAGTCGGGACCGGAGATCCCGACCTCGCTGGCCGCGGCGATGGCGTCGCGCGACAGCAACATGGCGCCGAGCAGCGACTCCTCGGCCTCGATGTTGTGGGGCGGGACCCGCCCTGCCGTGCCGTTCCGGCTCTCCGTGATCGTGGTCATGCGGTCGACCACCCTCTCGCAGCCGCCCTGTGGAGCGATAGAGGAGCAAGCACCGACTTGCCCCCCCGTTGCCTGTGGAGAGGCTGTGTACCGACCGTTCGTGGAGCGCCGGCGCCTATCGAACACACGTTCGACAGGCTACGCCTACTGGGCGACGATGTCGAGGCTGATCGGGAACTCGACCTCGGGGTGGAGGCGGGCGGCCACGCTGTGCTCCCCGACCGTGCGGATCGGCTCCGTGAGGTGGAGCTGGCGCCGGTCGAGCTCGATGCCCGTCTGGGCCTCGACGGCCTCGACGATGTCGGTGGTGGTCACCGAACCGAAGAGCTTGCCCTCGGCCCCGGCCCGCACGGCGATGCTGATCCGGGTGGGCACGAGCTTGCTGGCGATGGCCGTGGCCGCCGCCCTCGCGGTGGCGTCCTTGGCGTCGCGCGAGCGGCGCATGGCCATCGCCTGGGAGCCGGCACCGGCGGTGGCCTTCATGGCCAGCCCCTTCGGCATCAGGTAGTTGCGGGCGTACCCGTCGGCGACGTCGCAGACGTCGCCCCGCTTGCCGACGCCGTTGACGTCAGACCGGAGGATGACCTTCACGCCTCGTCCTCCGTGACCTCGACCGCATCGAGCGCGCTGTCGTCGAGCTCGATGCCACCGTCGAGCGCCGCTTCGTCGCCCGTGGGCGGCGGGCCCGAGGGACGCGGCGGCGGGCCGTCGGCCCGGCCCCGGTCGCCGCGGTCGCCCTTCGACGTGCGCTGGGTGGTGACCTTGGTGGCGTACGGGATCAGCGCCATCTCGCGGGCGTTCTTGATGGCCCGGGCGATCTCGCGCTGCTGCTTGGCGTCGTTGCCCGTGACCCGGCGGGCCCGGATCTTGGCCCGGTCGGAGATGAAGCGGCGGAGGAGGTTGACGTCCTTGTAGTCGACGTACTCGACCCGGTCGCTGATGAGGACGCTGACCTTCTTCTTCGACCGCCTGGCGTTGTCCTTGTTCTTCGTGCGGGGGGGCTTCTTCGCCATCAGAACGGCTCCTCATCGCTGGCGTAGGAGGGCGTCGACGGGCCCCGGTCCTGGTTGGGGACGGGCCGGCCGCCGCCGCTGCCGCTGTCGGAGCGCTCGTTGCGCTCGACCTTGGCCTGGGCCCAGCGGAGGCTGGGGGCGATCTCGTCGGCCAGGATCTCGACGGCGGAGCGCTTCTCGCCCTGCTGGGTCTCGTAGCTGCGCTGCTGGAGCCGCCCGGTCACGACGACCCGGTTGCCCTTGGTGAGCGACGCGCCGACGTTCTCGGCGAGGCTGCCGAAGGCGGTGACGTCGAAGAACGACGTCTCCTCCTCCATCTCGCCGGACTGGCGGTTCTGGCGGCGGAAGTTGACCGCCACGCCCATCTTCACGACGGTGGTGCCGGAATTGGCGTAGCGGAGCTCGGGGTCACGCGTGACGTTCCCGACGATGGTCACAACACTGTCTGCCATGGTGTCCTCCTGGCGTCACCCGGCCGGAGCCGGGGCGGTTTCCTGCGCCTCGCCGAACAGCCCACGACGGGCGGCCTCGGCATCGGGCAGGCGGATGATCTTGTGGCGGACGATGTCGTCCGCGAGCCGGAATTGGCGCTCGAGATCGGCCAGGCCTTCGCCACCGACGAACTCGATGACGACGTAGTAACCGTCGGTCTTCTTCTCGATCTCGTAGGCGAAGCGGCGCTTGCCCCACCGGTCGGTCCGGCGGACGTCGCCGCCCTTGGCCTTCACCTGCTCCTGGACCCGTCGGACGGTGTTCTCGACGTCGTTCTCGTCGAGTGCGCCTTCCATGATGACCATGAGTTCGTACGCTCGCATAGGCGAGTGCTCACCTCCCTCTGGACCCGGCAGGGCCGGGGCCCCGGCGATCGGGGCAGGGCTCAGTTGGACCGGGTGACTGTACCGATGCGGCCCGCCGGTTCCGAATCCACGGCCCGCATCGCTGCCCGCATCATGCCCAGGGGGTGTGACAGTGAAGCGGCGCCGAGGCCTGCCCGCGCCGGTGGTGCGGGGTCGGCCGGGGGCCGGTCAGGAGCGCCGCTGGCCCTTGCCGCCGCCGCCCTTGGGTGCGCCCTTCTTGAGGGCGGCGAGCTCGGCCACCAGGGCGTCCCGCTCGGCCTCCACCGACTCCACGAG
>JACDCH010000431.1 GCA_013694495.1 Acidimicrobiia bacterium
GGTGAAGGCTCAGGGTCGGGCTGGGGTTCGGGATCGGGCGTGGGTCCGGCCCCGGGCTCGGCGGCCGGCGCGGTCCCGGCCTCGGGCGCCCCCGGTACGGCGTCGCCGTCACCGTCGCTGACGGACTGCTCGTACTGCTCCCAGGCCTCCTCGTATCCGGAGGCGTCGTACTCCGGCCCGATGTAGTTGCCCTCGGCGTCGTAGGCGTGCTCGCCGAAGTGCTCGCGGTACTCCTCGGCCACCTCGCCGCCCTCGGCGGCCTGCTTGATGGACAGCGAGATGCGTCGCCGCTGCAGGTCCAGGTCGATGATCTTGACCCACAGCTCCTCGCCGGGGGTGACGACCTGCTCGGGGAGGTCGACGTGGTGGGCCGACATCTCCGAGATGTGCACGAGGCCCTCGATGCCGTCGCCCACCTGGACGAACGCCCCGAAGGGGACGAGCTTCGTGACCCGGCCGTAGACCAGCTCGCCCACGCGGTGCCCGCCGGCGAACTCCTGCCACGGGTCCTGCTGGGTGGCCTTGAGGCTGAGGGAGATGCGCTCGCGGTCGAGGTCGACGTCGAGGACCTGCACCGTGACCTCGTCGCCCACGGCGACGACGGACCCGGGGTGATCGACGTGCTTCCACGACAGCTCGGACACGTGGATGAGCCCGTCCATGCCACCGAGGTCGACGAAGGCGCCGAAGTTGACGACGCTCGACACCACGCCCTGGCGCACCTCGCCCGGCTTGAGGTTGGCGAGGAACTCGTCGCGCTGCTCCTTCTGCGTCTCCTCGAGCCAGGCCCGGCGGGAGAGCACCACGTTGTTGCGGTTCTTGTCGAGCTCGATGATCTTGGCCTCGAGCACCTTGCCGACGTACGGCTGCAGGTCCCGGACCCGGCGCAGCTCGACCAGCGACGCGGGAAGGAAGCCCCGCAGGCCGATGTCGAGGATCAGGCCGCCCTTGACCACTTCGATGACGGGCCCCTTGACGACGCCGTCGCGCTCCTTGACCTCTTCGATCGTGCCCCAGGCCCGCTCGTACTGGGCCCGCTTCTTCGAAAGGACGAGCCGGCCTTCCTTGTCCTCCTTGGTGAGGACGAGGGCCTCGATCTCCTCGCCCAGGGCGACGATCTCGCTCGGGTCGACGTCGTTGCGGATCGACAGCTCGCGGCTGGGGATCACGCCCTCGGACTTGTAGCCGATGTCGAGGAGGACCTCGTCGCGATCGATCTTGACAACCCGGCCGTTGACGAGCTGGCCGTCCTCGACCTCGACCATCGTGCCGTCGATCGCATCGGCGAAACCGCCGCTGAGGTCGTCCTCGATGATCTGGCGGGGCTGGTACTCGGCGACCGCCGCTTCGAGCTCTTCGGCAGGGCTCTCGGCGGGGGCTTCGGCCGGGGTGGTCGTGGGATCGATGACGTCGGACACAGGGGAGCTCACTCGTCGGATGGAAGGAGGGGACAGGGGGAACGTGTCCGGGCGCGACAAGCCCCCAGGCACGAGCGGGCGAGCGTACCAGTCCGCCTTAGCCGGGGCGAGTGGCGAGGAGGAGGAACTCCGCCGACTCGATCGTCGGCTCGTTCCTGCCGTAGGCGCCCGGCTCGACCGACCACACGGCCACCGGCTCGAGCCCCGCCCGCTCGGCGAGGAGCAGCAGCTCGCGCGGCGTGTAACAGGTGGTGTGCAGGTCGACGGCCTTGGGCGTGCCGCCCTCGTCCTTCACCTCCGTCCGCTCGGACGCGGTCGCCGTCGCCGCGTCGAAGCGGGCGTCGGTCTGGTACTTCACGCTGAAGTAGCTGGAGAAGGCGGACACCGCCACCCGCCCGCCGGGGCGTAGCGCCCGGGCCATGCCGGCCAGGACCTCCTCGTCGGCGCCCGGGCCGACGAGGCCGAAGGCGCCCTGGCACAGGGAGACGGCGGCGTCGAACTCGGCGTCGAAGCGCGGCGACCGGGCGTCGGCCCGCTCGAAGGTGGCACCGGGCGGGGCGCCCTCGACGGCGAGGTCGACGAACCGCTGGCTGATGTCGACCCCGTGGACCTCGATGCCGCGGGTGGCGAGCGCGTGGGCGTGACGGCCCGGCCCGCAACCGACGTCGAGGACCCGGGCGCCGGGTTCGAGGCCGAGCTGGTCGACGAGGAAGGCCACCTCCTGCTCCGTTCCCTTCGTGAAGGAGTAGCGGAGGTAGGCCGAGCCGAGGTGCTCGGCGATCGGCTCGAACCAGTGATCGCTCACGACGACGATCGTGGCACGCTCCCCCAATGGTCCCGGCCGCCGAATACACGTCGTTGGAGCTCGACGGGACCATCCGGGCGATCGGGCCGTGGTGGGCGCTCCTCCTCGATGGGCTCGACCCGACCCCCGTCGCAGCGCTGGCCCGGGAGCAGGGCGAGCTGCTGGCCGCCGGCCTCGGGCGCGTCGAACTCGTCGATCGATCCCTCGCCCTGCTCCGGCAGGCCGGCCGGGCGCTCGCCGCCGCCGGTGCCTACCCGACGGCGGCCGGCACGGTGCACGGGCTGTTCCGCTCAGGAGGCGGCGTCCCGAAGCAACCCGTCGACACGGTGATCGTCGATGCGCGGGGCGTCGTCGGTGACCGCCAGCGATCGAAGCGCCACCACGGGCGGCCGTGGCAGGCGCTGTGCCTATGGTCGCTCGAGGTGGTCGAACGCCTGCGGGCCGAGGGTCACCCCATCGCCCCGGGCGCCGCCGGCGAGAACGTGTCGGTCACCGGTATCGACTGGCGCCTCGCGCGGCCGGGGATGCGGCTGCAGCTCGGCGCCGACGTGCTGGTCGAGCTGTCCCCCTGGTCGCTCCCCTGCTCGAAGAACGCGCCGTGGTTCCTCGGCGGCGACTACGAGCGCATGCACCACGAGCGGGAGCTCGGCGTCAGCCGCATCTATGCCTCGGTCGTCCAGGGCGGCACCCTGTCGACCGGCGACGAGGTGGTGCTCGAGCCCTGAAGGTCAAGGGCAAGGGCGCGTCGACGAACCTGCTCGGCGCACACGGCGCCCGTCCTTCCACCGCTCTCGTGAACTGGTGTGCAGCAGCAGGACCGAAGCGTCCGGTTCCTGCACTCCAGTCAGCGTCGGCGGAAGTGGAGGGCTGCGGCTGCGAACGCGCGACCAGGCGAGGCGTCGCCGACGACCCACGCTGGCGTTGGCGCAGTCAGCCCTTGGCGTCGGCCCAGGTTGGACCCATCGAGAGGTTGACCTCGAGGGGGACGCGGAGATCGGCGGCGCCCCGCATGGCTTCGACGGTGACCTCGGCCGCCCGCTCCGACTCGCCGGCGGGCACGTCGAGGAGGACCTCGTCGTGCACCTGGAGGATGAGCTGGCTCTGCAGGCCCTCGGCCTCGAGGGCGGCGTCGAGCTTCACCAGGGCGACCTTGAAGATGTCGGCGGCGAGGCCCTGGATGCCGGCGTTCATGGCCTGGCGCTCGCCCGCCATGCGGATCTGCGGCCGGTCCGACAGGAGCTCGGGGATGAGCCGGCGGCGACCGAAGAGCGTCTCCGTGTAGCCCTTCATGCGGGCCTCCCGGACGGTGCGCTCCATGTACGCCTTCACGTTCGGGAACGCCTCGAAGTAGGCGTCGAGGATGACCTTGGCCTCCGACGTCGGGATGTTCAGGCGCTGGCCGAGGCCGAACGACTCCATCCCGTAGGCCAGGCCGTAGCTGACCATCTTCGCCTTCGACCGTTGCTCGGTGTTCACGGTCAGGGGGTCGACGTCGAAGATCGCGGCGGCGGTGGCGGTGTGGATGTCGCGGTCCGACTCGAACGCGTCGATGAGGCCCGGGTCGTCGGCGAGGTGGGCGATGCAGCGCAGCTCGATCTGGTTGTAGTCGGCGACCAGCAGCTGGCAGCCCGGCGCAGCCACGAACGCCCGGCGGAACTTGCGGCCCTCGTCGGAGCGGACCGGGATGTTGTGCAGGTTCGGCTGGTCGGACGAGAGGCGGCCGGTGCGGGCCACCGTCTGGTTGAACGTGGCGTGGATGCGCCCGTCGGCCGCGACCTCGTTGAGCAGGCCCTCGCCGTAGGTCGAGCGGAGCTTCTCGACCTCGCGGTAGCGCAGGAGGTGCTCGATGATCGGGTGCTGGCCGGCCAGCTTCTCGAGGCTGGCGGCATCGGTGGAGAACCCGGTCTTCGTCTTCTTGCTGGGCTGGAGCCCGAGCCGGTCGAAGAGGATCTCGCGCAGCTTGGGCGTCGAGTTCACGTTGAACTCCTCGCCGGCGTCGGCCCAGATCGCCGTCGTGAGCTCGGCGCACTCGGCCTTCATGCTCTCGTTCAGGTCGCTGAGCGCCTCGCGGTCGACGCCGACGCCGACGTCCTCCATCTTCGCCAGCACCCGCACGAGCGGGATCTCCATCGTGTCGTGGAGGTCGCGCAGGCCCTGGGCATCGAGCGACGCCAGCAGCGGTCCGGCCAGCCGGTCGACGCCGAGCGCCCGGCGGGCCGCCAGCAGCGACG
>JACDCH010000457.1 GCA_013694495.1 Acidimicrobiia bacterium
GGCCGCCCCGCCGCGTCAGCAGGAGCCCGTCAGGGTCGACGCCCGACGACACCTCGACGGCGCCGGGCCGGCCCGCCCGCACCTCGGCGAGGCTGGCGAAGTCGGCGTGGGCCCGCACCTCGACGGCGACGTAGGCCGCCTCCTCGCCGACGTTGCGGATGACGACCTCGTCGCGCAACCCGTCGTCGACGACCCGGTGGCGCTCCACGGCGATGCTGTCGCCCACCCGCCCGACGAACGTGGCCTGGTTGGGGTCGCTGACGCGGGCGCCCAGCGCCTGGGGCCGCACGCCGTCGACCAGGAGCACGAGCTCGCTGAGCACCCGCGCGTCGAGCACGAAGAGCCCCTGCACGCCCCCGGGCACGATGTCGCCGCCCGCCGCGGCCGTGCAGAACGCCGCTCCTTCGAACAGCGTGACCGTCCCCCCAGTCACCACGCCGACGACGTTACGCCTCCCTGACGGCCCGTCCAGAGCAGGCCCCCGCACCCCGTTCCGCACCCGCGACGACCGGATCCAGCCCCCGGGGATTAGCACTACGGTGATAGTGCGAATGCGGGGTGGGGTCCCCTACGCTGATCGACCATGTCCGCGGCCGAGGACGCCCCCCTCTTCGAGCTCGACGGCCTGCGCGCCCGCGTGGCCGCCGAGGTCGTCCACCCGGAGATCCTCCGAGGCGTCGACCTCACCGTGCGGGCCGGCGAGGTGCACGCGCTGATGGGCCCGAACGGCTCCGGCAAGTCGACGCTGGCCCAGACGCTGCTCGGCAACCCCGAGTACGACGTCACCGCCGGCCGCATCCGCTACCACGGCGACGACATCACCAGCTGGGCCACCGACGTCCGGGCCAAGGCCGGCATCTTCCTCGCCTTCCAGTACCCGCAGGCGATCCCCGGCGTCTCGGTCCTGCAGTTCCTGCGCCAGGCGCTGTCGGCCCGCAAGGGCATCGACCTCTCGGTGCTCGAGCTGCGCCTGTCGATCATGGAGTGGATGGACCGCCTCGGCATGGACCGCTCCTTCCTCGACCGCCACCTCAACGAGGGGTTCTCGGGCGGCGAGAAGAAGCGCAACGAGATCCTCCAGATGGCCGTGCTCGAACCCGACCTGGCCGTGCTCGACGAGACCGATTCCGGCCTCGACATCGACGCGCTGAAGCTGGTCGCCTCCGGGGTGCGCCAGGTGCGCGAGAAGCGCCCGGAGCTCGGCGTCCTCGCCATCACCCACTACCAGCGCCTCCTCGACCACCTCGAGCCCGATCACGTCCACGTCCTCGTCGACGGCCGCATCGTCGCCTCGGGCGGCATGGAGATCGCAGCCCAGCTCGAGCGGGACGGCTACGAGGCGTTCCGGTGAGCGCCGACCACCGCATCTGCGACCCGCTCGACGTCGCCACGATCAAGGCCGACTTCCCGATCCTGGCCCGCCAGGTGCACGGCCGGCGCCTCGTGTACCTCGACTCCGCCGCGTCGTCGCAGAAGCCGCGCCAGGTGCTCGACGCCATGCAGGACTTCTCGGTGACGTCGTACGCCAACGTCCACCGCGGCGTGTACTCGATCGCAGTCGAGGCCGACGAGGGCTTCGAGGCGGCCCGCGACGCCGTGGCCCGCTTCATCGGCGCGCCGTCGTCGCGCAGCGTCGTGTTCACGAAGAACGTCACCGAGGCCATCAACCTGGTGGCCCACTCGTGGGGCCGGTCCAACCTCGGGGCGGGCGACTCGATCCTCCTCACCGAGATGGAGCACCACGCCAACATCGTCCCGTGGCTGATGCTGGCCGAGGAGAAGGGCTTCGAGATCCGCTACCTCCCGGTGGCCGACGACCACACGCTCGACCTCACCGACCTCGACCGCCTGATCGACGGCGTCAAGCTCGTGTCGGTCACCGCCATGTCGAACGTGCTGGGCACGCTCAACCCGATCGAGCGGCTCGCCGCCGCGGCCCACGCGGCCGGCGCGCTGATCCTGGTCGACGCCGCCCAGTGGGTCCCGCACCTGCCCACCGACGTGGTCGCCTGGGACGCCGACTTCGTGGGGTTCACCGGCCACAAGCTGCTCGGCCCGTCGGGCATCGGCGTGCTCTGGGCCCGCGAGGAGCTACTCGAGGCGATGCCCGCGTTCCTCGGGGGCGGGGCGATGATCCGCGACGTCCGCCTCGACGGGTGGACGCCGAACGAGATCCCGTGGAAGTTCGAGGCGGGCACGCCCCCGATCACCGAAGCCGTCGGCCTGCACGCCGCCATCGACTACCTCACCGGCCTCGGCATGGAGGCCGTGCGCAAGCACGAGGTCGCCCTCACGGGGTACGCCCTGCGCACGCTCAACGAGCGCTTCGGCGACGACATCACCATCCACGGGCCCTCCGAGCCGGCCCAGCGCGGCGGCGTGCTCAGCCTCGCCTTCCGCGACGTGCACCCCCACGACCTGTCGCAGATCCTCGACCAGCACGGCGTGTGCGTGCGGGCCGGCCACCACTGCGCGAAGCCGCTCATGCGCCGGCTCGGCGTCGGCGCCACGGCCCGGGCCTCGCTCTACGTGTACAACGACGAGTCCGACGTCGACGCATTGGCCGATGCGCTCGAAGCGACAAGTACGTTCTTCGGTTAGGGGGTCCGGAAATCCGTGCGAGGGCAACCGCAGTGACTGAAGCAACCAACCATTCGACATCGGCCCGGACGCTCGACGAGGCGCGCCCGGGGCCACTGGATTTCTGGACCCCTTAGCAGCTATGGCCGGCCTCGAAGACCTGTACCGCGAGATCATCCTCGACCACTACCGGAGCCCCCGGAACCGCGGCGCGCTCGAGGTGCCCCCCGCCGTGCGCAGCGAGGGCTTCAACCCGCTGTGCGGCGACGAGATCACCGTCTACCTGGCGGTCGCCGACGGCGTCGTCGAGGACGTGAAGATCGAAGCCCAGGGCTGCTCGATCAGCCAGTCGTCGGCGTCGATGCTGTCGATGGCGGTCAAGGGCAAGCCGGTCGACGAGGTGCGCGACATCAGCCGCCAGTTCCTGGCGATGATGCACACGCACGAGTCGTCGCTCGAGGGCGACGACGAGCAGGTGGCCGTCGACGAGAAGGCGCTGGGCGACCTGGCGGCGCTGCAGGGCGTCGTCAAGTTCCCGCCCCGCATCAAGTGCGCCACCCTCGCCTGGTACACACTCGGCCAGGGCCTCGACGAGGCCGCGGGCGCCGCCCCGACCTGACGAGCCGGTCCCGACCTGCCATCCGCGGCCACGCGGCCGGACCGCCAGGCCGGCAACCGCGATCACGACAGCGCGTAGGGTCCCGCCGATGGGCGTGCTCGAGCGGTTCAGGGTCGACGGCAAGGTGGCGATCGTCACCGGGGCGGGGCGCGGCATCGGCGCCGCCTGCGCCCTCGCGC
>JACDCH010000188.1 GCA_013694495.1 Acidimicrobiia bacterium
CGAGGCTGCTGGGCCGCACGCCCAACCGCTCGGCCAGGGCCCCCACGAACACCGGCCCGACGGGGGCGACGAGGTCGCCCGGCGGGAGCTGCTCGTGGACCCACGCCGGGTCGACGTCGGCCGCGACCACGTGGTGGGCGGCGAAGGCGAGGATGCCGGCGACCGGCCCGGGCGGCTGGGGCACGACCTCGACCAGGCCGTCGGGCGCCGGGGGCCGACCGGCCACGAGCTCGCCGAGGAGCTCGGAGACCCGCTCAACGTCCATCGCCGGGCGAACGTAGCGGTACGGTCTGGCCGTGCTGCGCCGCCCGCTCTCCTCGACCGTCGCCCTCGTCCTGCTCGCCGCCGGCGCCCTGGCCGCCTGCAGCGACGACGATCCCGTCACCACGGCTACGACCACCGCCACCGGCGACACCGACGGCGACGAGGCGGCCGCCGGCGGCAACGAGTGCACCGCGGGCAACACGCTCGCCGACGGCGTCCTCACCATCGCCACCGACACCCCTGCCTTCCCGCCGTGGTTCATCGACGACGACCCGACCAGCGGCGAGGGCTTCGAGAGCGCGGTCGCCTACGCGGTGGCCGAGGAGCTCGGCTACGGCAACGAGCAGGTCGAGTGGGTGGTGGCCGCCTTCAACAGCGTGATCGCGCCGGGCGAGAAGCCCTTCGACTTCGCCATCAACCAGGTGTCGATCAGCGAGGAGCGCGACCAGGCCGTCGACTTCAGCGACGGGTACTACGACGTCAACCAGGCGATCGTCGGCTTCGCCGACTCCGAAGCCGCAGGCGCCACCACCGTGGCCGACCTGCAGGGCCTGCGCCTCGGCGCCCAGGTGGGCACGACCAGCCTCGACTTCATCACCGAGGTCATCGAGCCCGCCGAGGAGCCGTTCGTCTACAACGACAACGCGTCGGCCAAGGCGGCCCTCGACGCCGGCCAGGTCGACGGCATCGTGCTCGACCTCCCGACCGCCTTCTTCGTGAGCGCGGTCGAGATCGAGGGCACGGCGGTCATCGGCCAGTTCCCGAGCACCGGCGACGAGCCGGAGCAGTTCGGCATGGTCTTCGACGAGGGCAACCCGCTGCGCGATTGCGTGAACGAGGCGCTGGCCGCCGTCGAGGAGCGCGGCGACCTCGACGCCATCGAGCAGCAGTGGCTGTCCGACACCGTCGACGCCCCGGTCATCGACATCGAGTGACCGACGCCGTCGGTCGGCCCGGGCTCACCCCCCGCCAGCTCCGGGAGCGCCGAGACCGCCGGCGGAGCACGGCCGTCGCCGCGGTCAGCACCGTCGTCGTGTTCGGCGCCGTGGCCCTCGTCGTCTCCCGGGCCTCGGGCTTCGACGAGGTCCGGTCGAGCTTCTTCGACGGGCCCGAGTTCACGGAGTCCCTCCGCGAGATCGTGCCCGCCTTCTGGCTGAACGTCAGGGTCTTCCTCGTCGCCGAGGTCTTCATCCTCGTGTGCGCGCTGCTGCTGGCTGTGGCCCGCAGCTCACGGGCGCCGGCGCTTTTCCCGGTGCGGCTCTTCGCCACCGTCTACGTCGACGTGTTCCGCGGCATCCCGGTGCTGCTCGTCCTCTTCCTCCTCGGCTTCGGCGTACCTGCCCTCCGCCTCGAGGGCGTGCCCAACGATCCGGTCATCTGGGGGACGGTCGCCCTCATCCTCAGCTACAGCGCCTACGTGTCGGAGGTGTACCGGGCCGGCATCGACTCGGTCCACGAGACCCAGCGGGCTGCGGCCCGCGCCGTCGGGCTCACCGGCGGCCAGTCGATGCGGTTCGTGGTGCTGCCCCAGGCCGTGCGCCGGGTGGTGCCGGCGCTACTCAACGACTTCATCGCCCTCCAGAAGGAGACCTCGCTCCTCAGCGTGATCGGTCCCATCGAGGCGGCTCGGCAGGCCCAGATCGAGAGCGCCCGAAGCTTCAACTTCACGAGCTACACGGCGGCCGCCCTGATCTTCCTCGCCATCACCATCCCCCTCACCCGCCTCACCGACCACCTCCTCGGCCGCCAGCGCCGGCGCATGACCGTCGGGCCCGCCGGATGACCGCGCTCGTCGTCGAAGGCGTCCGGAAGTCGTTCGGCGACCGGCTCGTGCTGGCCGGCATCGACCTCGAGGTGCGCGACCACGAGGCCGTGTGTCTCATCGGGACGTCGGGCTCGGGGAAGTCCACCCTGCTGCGCTGCATCGACCTCCTCGAGCCGGTCGACGAGGGCCGCATCCTGCTGGGCGGCGAGGACATCACCGACCCCGACGCCGACGAGGACGCGGTGCGGCGGCGGATGGGGATCGTGTTCCAGGCCTACAACCTGTTCCCGCACCTCACCGTGCTCGACAACGTCACGCTCGGGCCTCGCCGGGCGCTGCGGGTTCCCAAGGCCGAGGCCCAGGGCCGGGCCACAGAGCTGCTGGCCCGCTTCGGCCTCGCCGACAAGGCCGGCGACCACCCCGACCGCCTCAGCGGCGGTCAGCAGCAACGGGTGGCCATCGTGCGGGCCCTGGCCATGGAGCCCGAGGTGCTGCTGCTCGACGAGATCACCTCCGCCCTCGACCCCGAACTGGTCGGCGAGGTGCTCGACGTCATCAGGGGGCTGCGCAGCGGCGGCATGACGATGGTGCTGGCCACCCACGAGATGGCCTTCGCCCGCGAGATCGCCGACCGCGTCCACTTCCTCGACGGCGGCCGCATCATCGAGTCCGGTCCGCCCGGGGCCGTCCTCGACGAGCCGCGCGAGCCGAGGACCCGGCAGTTCCTCCAGCGGGTCACCGGGCGCCGCTGACGGGTTGTCGAGCGCCCCCGCGGGTACGCGCGAGCGTTCTCCAGCCCGGGCGAGAGAAGGCGACATGCAACGACTGACCGGCGCCGACGCCACGTTCCTGTACACGCAGACCCCGAACGCCCACATGGAGATCGGGGCCTGCATCGTGGTCGACGCCGAGGCGCTCCCGACGGGGGAGGCGCTGCTCCGCCACACCCTCGACTGGCTCCAGCCCCGGCTCCACCTGGCGCCGATGATGCGGCGCCGCCTCGTGCGGGTGCCCTTCCAGCTCGACCACCCGGTGTGGGTCGAGGACCCGGGCTTCGACGTCGAGTACCACGTCCGCCACGTCGCCCTTCCGGCGCCGGGCACCTTCGAGCAGCTCGGCGACCTCGTGGGGCGGCTGATGTCGCGCCGGCTCGACCACAGCCGCCCGCTGTGGGAGCTCTACGTGATCGAGGGCCTCGACGGCGGCCGGGGCGCCACGTTCATGAAGACCCACCACGCCGCCGTCGACGGCGTGGCCGGGTTCAACCTCCTCGCCAGCATGGTCGACCTGGCCGCCGCCGCGCCGCCCCCCGACCCGCCGGACGTGCAGTGGGAGCCCGAGCCGATCCCCACCGACGTGCGCCTCGTGGCCGACGCCACCGCCAACCTGGCCCGCCAGCCGCTCCGGGGCCTCAAGGCCGCCCGTCGCCTCGCCCGACAGGTGGCCGACGCCCGGACCAAGCACGGGTCGGCCAAGGTGGTGCTGGGCGAGCTCGGCGCCCCCGAGACCCGGTTCAACGGCACGATCGGCCCCCACCGGCGGGTCCGCTACTTCGACCTCCCCCTCGCCGACGTCAAGGCGGCGAAGAAGCGCTCGGGCGCCAAGCTGAACGACCTCGTCCTGACCGTCGTGGGCGGCGGGCTGCGCCGCTACCTCGAGCGCCACGACGAGCTGCCCGACGCGCCGCTGATCGCCTTCGTGCCCATCTCGGGCCGGGTCCCCGACGCCGGGGGGACCGACGGCAACCAGACGTCGATGATGTACGTCGCCCTGGCCACCGACGAGGACGACCCTGCGACCCGCCTGGCCCGCATCGCCGAGGCCAGCGCCGCGGCCAAGGCGGTCCACGCCGACCTCGGCCCGTCGGCGCTGGTGGACCTCAGCGCGCTCACCGGCCCGGCCCTGGCCGCCGCCTCGCTGCGCCTCGTCGACACGTTCCGGCTGCTCGAGCGCACCCGGCTCGGGGGCAACGTCGTCGTGTCCAACATCCCCGGCCCCGACTTCCCCCTCTACACGGCCGGTGCCCGGATCTCGGGCCTGTTCCCGATGGGGCCGATCGGCGAGGGCACGGGCCTCAACGTGACCCTCCTCAGCTACCTCGACTCGCTCGGCTTCTCGGTGGTCGCCGACCGCGACCTCGTCCCCGACCTCGACGACCTCGTCGACGACCTGCGAGCGGCGTGGAAGGAGCTCGATTCGTGTCTCTAGCTTGCTCCGCCTCCGCTCGCCTGGCGGCTCGCTTCGTGCGTCGCGGCGCGTGCCCACCCAACCGGTGGGGCGGCCTCCGGCGGGTGGCACCGGTCCCGGGTGGGCGGTCCCGCCACGCTCGCTTCGCTTGCTCCGCCTCCGCTCGCCTCAGGCCCGGATCTTGCCGTCGGCGCGGGCCGCTTCGGCCACGGCCGGGGCGACGAGCTCGACGACTCGCCGGTCGAACACCGACGGGATGATGTGCTTCGGGCCGAGGTCGTCGCTGGAGACGGCTCGGGCGATCGCGTCGGCGGCGGCGAGCTTCATGCCCTCGGTGACTCGGTGGCCCGGGCGTCGAGGGCGCCGCGGAAGATGCCCGGGAACGCGAGCACGTTGTTGATCTGGTTCGGGTAGTCGGACCGCCCGGTGGCGATGACGGCGGCGAGGTCGGCGATGAGCTCGGGG
>JACDCH010000086.1 GCA_013694495.1 Acidimicrobiia bacterium
GACCTGCTCGCCGCTGCGCCACACCTCGAGCACGAGGTCGCCGGCGGCGGCGTCCTCCGGCCCGGTGCCCGAATAGACGGCGTGGTACGTCGCCGTCTCCCGGAGGGCGAGCAGGTCGAGCAGCGCCCGGCCGTCGCCGCGCAGGTCGGGCTCGACGGCGTCGGGGACCGAGAGGTCGGACCCGGTTGTCGTGGGCCCGACAGCCTCGTCGTCGTCGCCCGCCAGCGCCGTCCACAGCACGACGCCGGCCACCACGACGAGGAGCACGACCACGGCGGTGACCGCGGCCCGGCGGCTCACGGCGCCACCGTCGGTGCGGGCGTCGTGGGCCCCGGCGGCGCGGCCGCGGGCTGGGACGGCACGACGAACACGTCGTCTGGCACGGCTCGCTCGACGAGCACCCGCTCGAGCCGCCCGTCGCCGCCGTCGAGGACGACCGGGATGCCCTCGCTGTCGAAGCAGGCGACCTGGACGACGCCGTCGGTGGTCGTCGCCCGGAAGCAACGCGCCTCGACGCCGGCCACGGTCTCGTCGGCCGCCGTCACCGTTCCCGCGGTCGGGTCGATGGCGCCGATGACGGGGTCGGAGGGGTCGACACCGCCGGTCGGGGCGATGATGCAGAACGTCTCGTTCGAGCCCTCGGGACCGACGAGGCACCCGACGTGACCGTCGTCGGGGGTGAGGAACTCGGCGGTGTGCAGCGCCTGCTCGCCCTCGCCGATGTAGGTGTCGCGCCGGGCGAACGGCAGCCGCCGGTACACCTCCACGGTGGTGATCTGGTCGCTGACGCCAGGGGGCGTCCGGTAGGTGGCGCGATAGGTGAGCTGGCCGGCCCGGTTGATGGCCTCGGCCAGGGCCAGGGCGTCGCCCTCGAGCCCGGCGATCGGGATCGACGGCGGCGGCGCGGCGGTGGTCGGGACGGGTGCGGTGGTGGCGGTGCCGCCCGGCGCGGTCGTGGTCGACTCCTCCCCCGGCTCCGAGCTCCCCGGCGCGGTCGAGGGCGTCGACACCGGGTCGCCGTCGTCGCCACCGAAGACGAGGGCGCCGACCACGACGCCGACGACGAGGGCGACGGCGACCGCGGCGGGAACGAGCCACGCCGGGCGCGACGACGATGCGGCGGGCGGCGCCACCCCTCAGCCCTCGGCCTGGACGGGCGGGGCCGGCGGTTCGAACACCGCGGGGTCGACCTCGTCCTCGAGGGCCACGAGCGTCAGCGTGCCCGCGTCGGTCACGACGCTCAGCGGCACGCCTTCCTCCGACAGGCACAGCGACGTGGCGCCGGTGCCGGGGTCGTAGTCGAAGCACCGGGCGGCCCGGCCGTCGACGTCCTCCGAGCGGGCGGCGACGTCGACGCCGCCGAGGGCGCCCACCAGCGACGCGAAGACGCCGCCCGCGGCCTCCTCGCCCGCCGGCGAGGTGGAGCACACCCAGTCGGCGCCCTGCTGCAGCTGGCAGATCACGGCCTGCTCGCCGTCGAGGATCCCGAGCTGGCGGAACTCGCCCGCCTCGGAGGTGACGATCGTCTCCTGGCGGACCTGGCCGTCGGACCGGTGCAACTCGAGCACGTAGACGGTGCTGTCCTCGCCGGCGCCCGCGGTGGGGCCGGTGCCCTCGTAGGTGGCGTGGAACGTGGCCGCCTCGCCCGCAGCGAGGAGGTCGAGCAGCTCGGTGCCCTCGTCGTCGGCCGGTTCGGTCTCGACCGGCGGCGGCGTGGCCGACGGCGCGTCGACGTTGCCGTCGGCGGTGGCGGCCGTTCCGCCCCCGCCGCCCTCGTCGTCGGAGCAGGCCGCTCCGGCGACCAGGGCCACGGCCCCGATCGCCAGGCGGGCCAGGGCGCGCCGCGTGCTTCTCGTCCGTGACCGGTTCGCCATCCGCGCCGTTCTACAGGAGCCGGAGGGTCAGCCGGGTGGACTCGCCGCTGGCGGCGACGTTCCCGGCCTCGTCCACGACCGTGACCCGGTAGTAGTACGCCCCCACCGGAAGGATGTTGAGCAGGGAGTTGTCCCGCCCGTTCCAGGTGACGCTCTGGGTGAGGGTGGTCCCGGGAGCCACGACCACCGGCGGGGCCGTGATCCGGCGCACCGGGTTCCCGGTGACGTCGAAGATCGTGACCGTGGCCGTCAGCCTGCCCGACAGGTTGTCGCCCAGGACGTAGCGCAGCTTCACCGTCTGGCCGAGCAGCGGGACGAAGACCGTGCGGTCCGGCGTCGTGGCCCTGGCGGTGGGCGGCGTGCGGTCGACCCACACGTCGACCGAGCCGCTGCGGCTGCCGACCACGTCCGCCACCCGGTACTGGACGACGTGCTTACCCCCGTTGACCAGGCGGTTGCCCTCGGGAACCGTGATCGGCCCCGTGTACGCCGTCCACGGCCCGGTGTCGATGCGGTACTCGAGCGACGTCACGCCGCTGCCGTCGTGGCCGTCGTCGGCCCGGAGGACGACGAGGGGCTCGACCCGGTACCACTTGGCCTGGGCCGGGTCCGGCGGCACGAGGCGCACCTCGACCACGGGAGCGGACTGGTCGATGCGCACGAGGTGCTCGACGACCGCGCTCCGCCGGCCGGACCGGTCGATGGCGTAGGACCGGACGAGGTGGATCCCCTCGCTCAGGCCGACGCTGTCCCCGGCGGTCGCGACGGGCACGTACGGCCCGCCGTCGACGGAGGCGCAGACACCGCTGATGCCGACCGCCGAAGCCGCCGGGGTGAGGTCCTCGCACACGGCCACCGGGTTCGTGCCCAGGCCGCTGCCGGGGGCGGTATCCGCCGCGCTGATCGTCACCGTCGCGTCCGCCGTCCGCCACGCCGCGCCCGGGCCGGCGAGCGCCGACGTCGGGTCGTCGAGGTCGACGAAGAACGAGCGGCAACCACCCGGGTTCGCGTTGCCGGCCACGTCGGCGCCCCGCCAGCACAGCGTGTGCTGACCGCCGCCGACCCGCACCGGCGCGGTCCAGGCCGTCCACGTCGAGCCGTTGTTCAGGCTGTACTCCAGCGTCGCCACGCCCGAGCCCTCGCCGGGGTCGACGGCGAACAGCGTGAGGAACGGACCGGTGTGCCACCAGCCGTGCTCGCCGTCGGGCTCGGCCGGCCCGATGACCGGCACGATGACCGGCGCCTCGAGGTCGACGTTGATGACCAGGGTCTGCTCGCCGCTGCGGTTGTCGAAGCGGTCGGTGGCCGAGGCGTGCACGAGGTGCGAGCCGGTTTCGAGGCCGGCGGGGATCGTGCAGGTCGGGGCGTCGCAGTCGCTGGCGTCCGAGTTGTCGGTACGGGTCCGGAAGTGGTCGGCGTCGGCGCCCACGCCGACCCCGTCGCCGTAGCCGGTGACCGTGAACGAGGGAGCCGTGCGGTACCAGCCGGCGTTCCCGTCCGGCGCCGCGCTGGGCGCCAGGATGAACGAGGCCGGGGCGAGGCTGTCGACTCGGATGTCGCGGCACCCGGTGACCTCGTTGCCGGCCACGTCGACGACGCGGTGGCAGAAGGTCGACGCACCTTGCGGGGCGACGGGCGGGCTGGCGGCGACGTAGTTCGTGTACGGGCCGGCGTTGCCGAAGCGGTACTGCACGGTGGCCACGCCGGAGCCGCCGAACTGGTCGAGCGTCGAGAGCACGACCACGACGGCGTCGTCGTACCACTGCTGGCCCAGGTACGTCTGGTTCGGCGCCAGCGGCACCGTGGTGACCTCCACCATCGGGGCCTCGGGGTCGTACCGGAGGGCGGCGGTGTTCATCGGGCCGGGGGTCCGCAGGTCGTTGTCGTCGCGCTTGCGGTTCCCGGCCTGGTTCACGGCCGTGTAGTGCACGGTGTGATCGCCCGTGGCCAGGAGCCCGGCCACGTCGGTGGCGCTCACCGTGCAGTCGGTCGGCGTGGCGACCGGGCAGATGGGCGCCCGCTCGGCGCCGTTGTCGAACCGGTACAGGTACGGCGGGTCGCCGGCGGGCGACGCCGCCGTGTAGTTGTGGAACCGCAACGCCGGGGCGGTGCGGTACCAGCCGCCGCTCTGGGCGCCGCCGACGAGCTGCAGCGACGCTTCCGGTGCGTTGACGTCGAGGTAGACGTTCGCGTTCGGGTCGTGGCTCCCGCTCGGGCTGAGCGAGGACACGTTGCCGGCATGGTCGTAGGCCCGCACCTCGACGGTCTTGAGGCCGTCGGGCGAGCTCAGCTCGAGCAGCTGGCCGGTGGTGCAGCCCCGCCACGACGCATCGGTCTGGACGGTGCGGCACTCGGTGCGGGCCAGGCCCGAACCGCCGGTGTCGGCTGCGGTGAACTGGACGTTGACGCCCGGCACGAGGACCGTGCCCGCCGACGGCGTGTCGTCGGGCGCGGTGACGGCGACGGTCGGGCGGTCGGCATCGACGCCGAAGGCCCACTCGACCGGGCCCAGGACCTCGGCCTGCGTCCCCCGGACGGCGGTGGTGTAGAGGCCGTAGTACCCGGTGGTGTCGAGGTTCAGCGTGACGGCGGTCGGGGTCGACACGACGCCGCTGAAGGTGGTGCTCGACACGGTGATCGGGGTGATCGCCACGCCGGTGATGCTGCTGGGAGCCGGGGCGCCGCAGGGGTTCGCCGCGGTCGGCAGGGTGCCGAGCACGTCGAAGCCGTCATCGGCCTCGTGGTTCACGATGCGGGGCAGGGCCTGCGTCAGGGCCGAGGCCAGCGCCGTCTGGTCGGTGGGAAGGGCGACGTCGTCGACGGGATCGCCGTCGTCGGCCGTCTCGAAGCCCGGGTCCCAGGTCGACGTCAGCGGCGCGGTGACGGCGCAGACGTGCAGCGTCGTCGTGCCCGGGCCACCGGCCCCGACGTAGTACGCCGGGAACGTGCCGGGGGTCGGCGCACCGGCCCCGCCCGGCCACCAGAAGGGGCCGTACGGGCGGAGCTGGGCGACGGGCGGGTCGACGATGGCGGCGACGCCGTTGTGCGGCAGCGCACCGGTCTCGACGGCAGGGGTCTGCGGGTTGTCATAGGTCTGGGCCGACGCAGCCGGCACGGCCGCGCAGAGGCTGACCGCAGTGCCGTCGGCGCCGCCGACGACGGCGGTGTTGAGGGCGCCGAGGGCGATGCCCGACGTCGACGGCGCCGCCACCTTGATGGAGCCGCCGCCACCGCCGCCGCCCTGGCCGAGGCGGCCGCTGCCGCCGGGGCCGCCGACGGCGGAGACGGTGCCGGTGAGGGTCAGCTGGCCGCGGGCCTCAAGGAGGATGCCGCCGCCGGCGCCGCCGCCGGAGCCGATGAAGCCGCTGTGCTCGTACGGCGGGTCGAGGACGTCGTTGTCGACGAGCACGACGTTGTCCGGGTCGGGATCGCTGTCGTGCTGCTGGAGGCCGGGCGTGCCGTTGTCGTCGGGGTCGGCGTCGCAGACGCCCGCCGTGTTGCTGGCCCCCGCCCCGCCGTTGACGGACACGGAGCCGGCGATCACGAGGGACGAGTCGGCCCGCAGGATGACGGCGCCGCCGCCGAGGCCGCCGGCACCGGCCGACGGGATCGGGTTGGGCGTGCCGATGTCCGGCAGGGTGAACGAGCCGCCGACGGACGAGCCGGGGGCACCGGTGAAGACGGCATCGGAGTTGAGGCCGTCCTGGGGCCCGCCGTAGTCCTGGAAGGCGGCTTCGGGCGCCGTGCCGTTGCTGCCCACGCCGGCGTTGGTGCCGCCGGAGGAGCCCGTGGCCCGGTACAGGTTGGCGAAGTCGTTCGGGGTGCCCGTGTAGCCGGAAGGGATCTCCGGCGTGAGGTCAGGGATGTCGTTCATGATCCCGTTGCCGACGATGGCGCCCGAGGCCGCGACGTTGATCGTGTTGGCCCGCAGCTCGAGCGTGCCCTCGTCGCCGGCGGGGCAGGCGGCGCCCGTGCCGACGAGGTCGGTCGCGTTTGCCGTCGTGGCCACCGTCACGGTGCTGGTGATCGAGAGGTCGTCGAACTGGTGGACGCCGCACAGGGCGACCGCCGTCGAGATCGTCCGGTCCGTGCCGCCGGTGTAGAAGGCGGCCAGGGCCGTCGGCAGCTCGTTCACCGGCGGTGTGACCGGGCCCGGATCGACCGGGGCCGGGAACACGATCGGATCGGTCGGGACCGGCTGCACGGGCGGCAGCGACTCCGGCTGGCCGGGCTGACCGGGCACCGGGTGACCGGCGAAGGCGATGGCCCCCGGGTTCCCTGGGTTGTAGTCAGCCAGCGGCGTCGAGGGCGAGTTGTTGATGCCCTGGAACTTGTCGGCGTCGATCGAGAAGGCGTCGATGTTGCACAGGATCGGGCCGGCGACGACGTCGACGATCAGATCGAGCACCGTCGAGAACCCACCGAAGAACACCGCGTCGAGCAGGCGGTAGAGGATGCCGCCGAAGCTCATCCGTGGATCGGTGCCGATCCACATGACGAAGTCCTCGTCGTCGCCGCCCACCAGGGCGCCGACGATGCCGTCGACGCCGCCGGGGTCGAGAGTCACGGCGTTGTCGCCCCCGCCCCCGGCGAACGGGATGATCGAGCCGATGCCCGCAAAGGCGTCGCAGTCGCGGTAGTCCATGAGGATCGGCAGGCCGAGCGAGCCGATGGGGAGGCCCTCGGCGTAGGCGTAACCGAGCAGCAGGATCGGCGGCGGGTCGATGGAGCAGGGGATGCCGGGCACCCAGCAGATCCACTTCGGGATCGTGATGCGCGGGATGTCGAAGTCCAGACCGCCCGAGAACTCGTCGACGTACCAGTTGATCGGGCCGAAGTCGGCGTCGCCGCTGCCCTCGCCGTCCATGTACTGGTGGAGGATGTTGCTCCGCAACGTGAACCGGTTGAGACGGTCGACCGAGAACTGCAGGTCGAGGTCCGACTGGAGGCGCACCTGGATCGGCAGCGTGTTGAGGATGGCGTCGATCGCCGCGGTGATCGGCTTGATGATGAAGCCGATCACGTCGGCCAGCCAGCCCGGCGCCCCGATCGTCTCGGTGATGAACTCGCGGACCAGGATGTCGAGGTTGGCGCCGATGTTCGACTGCGACCGCAGGTGGAAGTCGAGCGGGCTGACGGCCACGGCGGCACCGAACGAGAACTCGGCGGGCTGGGTGCCGGCCAGGTTGGCGTAGCCGGCGATGTCGGCCGACAGCGCCGGCGTGTTGAGGAAGATCACCGCGTCGAGGCGCTTGACCGCCGGCGTCGGCGAGTTCGCCGGGTCGAGGTCGAAGCCCACCAGGGCCTGCTGGATCCCGACCGAGTAGTCCATGTTGAACTCGTACCACTCGTTCAGTTCCGGGCCGTCGTTCTCCTCGCTGACCGAGCCGGTCTCCACCGTGCTGGCCGGCGGGGCCGCGTTCGTCGGCTTGTCCCCGTCGGAGATGAGCTCCGTCCGGAACCGGAAGTCCGGGTCGTAGGCGTGGGCGCCGGTGACGCCGTTGGCGCCCGGGAGGTTGCGGATGGCCGCTTCGACCGTGCCGAGCGTGATGCCGTCGGTGATCTCCGCGCCGCCGGCGAGGAGGCGGACGCCGATGCTCATCGACGTCGACAGGCGGCCGTCGATCTGGATGAGCTGCGAGGTGCGGAGCTTGCCGTCGGCGATGTCGGAGAGGTGCTCACGCATGTACATCGTGAAGCTGACCTCGCCGGGCAGGTCGATGCCCTGGCCGTACTCGGCGCACGGCACCCGGGGCTCGGTGGCGTCGAAGGCGGCCACGTCGGTGGGGCACGGCTTCGTGAGGAGGATCTGGGCCCCGCTGTCGACGAAGTGCAGGAAGGCGGCGAGCTCGCCGATCTCCTGCTCGACCTGGCCGAGGTGGTTGCGCACGATGAGGTGCACGCGCATGTCCTCGGCGCTCGAGCCGCCGGTTGCCGCGCCGGTGTTGGTCTTCGACCGCAGGTCGAGGCTGTAGGTCTGGATCTGGTCGACCTGGATCGAGCCCGGGATCGCCAGGCGGAAGGAGGCGCGTGCCGCGAAGCGGTCGTCGGCGAGGTCGGTCAGCGTCCCGCCGTCGAAGTCGAGGAGCTTCAGCCGGATGCCCTCGTTGTTCTCGAACTGGCCGTCCCAGCCGAGCGCGTTGGGCACGGCATCGAAGTCCGGCGCCAGCTCGTCGGGATCGTTGTTCGGGTCGTCGAGGGCGGCGAGGTCGGAGATCTTTCCGTACTCGAGCTGGCCGAAGAGGTGGGTCAGGTCGGGCTGGTCGAAGCGCAGGTACGGCGCCATGCACGGGCCGGTCTCGGTGCTGGCCGGCCCGCACGGGCGCCGCCAGCCCCGGCGGTTGGCCGGGTCGGTGTAGTGCTCGGCCTCGGCCGTCTGGAGCTGGATCCAGGCCGGGATGTTCGAGATGCCGGCGTCGTGCAGGCGCACGGCGTCGCCGCCGGGCAGCAGGGCGAAGGCGTGCAGCGACAGCGGGTTCACGCCGTCGGTGGCGCCGTCGAACAGCACGCGGATGCACGTGTAGCCGGTGCCGTCGTCGGTCGGCATCCGCGGGTAGTCGGCCGGGTTGTTGAGCGGGGTCGGGCACGGGCGTCCGGCGTAGGTGAACGATTGGAGCTGGCTCGACGGCTGGTTGTCGTCACGGCCGATCTGGCCGAGGACGTGGAAGGCGATGGAGGCGAGGCTGTCGGTGCCGTTCGAGAGGTCGGCGGCGGCGTGCAGGTACTCACGGCCGTCGGCAGGCGCCGGCTCGGCCGGGAACGGACCGCCGCCCCGGATGCGCTCGGAGTACGGCAGCGTGCCGACGATGCCGGTGGCGGCCTGGGTCAGGTCGAACGACGCCGCCTCGAAGCGGATGCGGTCGATGCCGTCGGGGGCGATGACCGGGAGCGGGAAGCCGCCGGCGTCGAACCGGCTGAAGGCCTGGATCTCGACGTCCTTGCCGCTCGAGCCGCCGAAGCGGGCCCGCACGATCTGCGGCATCTCGTCGATGTCGACGCGGCCGGCGATCACCGAGGAGCCGCCGCCGTACTCGAGGCGGGCGAAGGCATCGACGTCCATGTGCCGGTCGGCGTCCTGGGGCTGCTGGTCGATCTCCAGGGCGCCCTCGCCGGCGCCGACGCCGTCGCACCACGTCGCCGTCCCGGCCACCGGCAGGTGGCTGACGCGATCGGCTTCGCGGGGGCCGCGCACGCACACGGAGACGTCGGCCGGCATGTCGCCGAGCAGGACGTCGCCGAGGATGCGGAACCCGGGCTCGGGCAGCAGGTCGACGTAGGCCCGCACGTTGAAGTCCGTGGCGAAGCCGGTGTTGATGAGCGTGGTGCCGAGCGGGCGGCGGTCGGTGGCCGACCGGACCGGCTCGATACCGAAGGACCGGATGTCGAAGATGTCGGCGTCGACCCGCACCGCCGGGCCCCGCTGGAAGGCCTGGATCGTGTAGGTCGTGATGGCCGGGTCGTCCGCCACCGGGCGGTTCGGCGGGGCCAGGCCCGCCGTCGGGTCCGGCGACAGGAAGTTCCGGACGTGCACCTCGGCGCCGGGGAGGGTGTTGCCGTTCTGCACCTCGAACACGGCGGTGGGCGCCTCGTCGGTCAGCAGCAGCGAGCCCCGGATGTCGAACGGCTGCGGGATGTCGTCGAGGTCGACGTCGACGACGATGGCCTCGGTCGAGAGGGTCCCGAGGAGCGGGATCTCGAGCACGGGCAGGTCGACGGGCGGGTTCACCGACGAGATGTGCAGGTTGTTGATCTGGGTGACCGCCGGGCCGTCCGTGCGCAGCATGAAGTTCTCGAGCGCGTCCGGGTCCTCGATGTCGAGGTCGGGGTCGTACGGATCGACGTCGGGGTCGTAGAAGAACTCGACCGTGGTGGGCAGGTTCTCGATGCCGGGGTCGGTTTCGTCGCCGAAGGACACGCAGGTGGCCGAGCGGCCGGGCCGGGGGTCCTCGCACACGGTGTCGGCGCCGATGAGGTAGCCGGCGGCGAAGCTGAGGTCGATGCCCGAGGTGGCCCCGGGCGTCTCGAGGATGCCCCGGAAGGGCCCGCCCGGCTGGGTGGTGGGACCGCTCAGCCCGGTGACGTCGCGCTCCCGCGGCTGCTGGAAGTGCAGGACGAGGTCGGACGGCAGGTCGGCCAGGCCGAGCTCGCCGAAGAGGCGCTGGCTCGGGATCGCCGGGTTGCCGGCCAGATCCTCGTCGCGGCCGTTGACGGTGACCGCGGCGGCGACGTCGACGTCGAAGTCGTCGTTGGCGTCGAAGCCGATGGACAGCGGCGTGTGGGTGAGGGCGACGCCGTCGCCGAAGGGATCGGCGTCCTCGCAGGTCGCCACGAACGGGATGTTCGAGGCCAGCGGCACCGGCGAGGTGCCGCCGTTGCGGAGGCAGAAGGCCAGCTCGCCGGGGAAGGGCGAGACGTCGACGGTGGCGTCGAGCGACACCGTCGGGTCGAGCACGTGGAGGTCGCCGAGCTCGATGCGGTCGGCCAGGGGCAGGTCCACGACGTCGACGCGCACCTGGAGGTCGCGCGGCGCCGACGGCGTGCCGCCACCGACCCTCGCCGTCGCGCCGGTGACGCCGTCGCGGTTCAGGAACTGGATCTCGCTGATCTCGGGGATGTCGACGACGGCCTCGAGGTTCGTGCCCCGGCCGGCCACGCCGACGTAGAGCGGGGCGCCGTCGGCCAGCGGGGCCGGGAAGTTCGTGGGCCGCAGCCGGAAGCTGCGGGCCGAGAGCTCGACCCGGTCGAGCTGGTCCTCGGTGCCGGGCAAGCACGCCTCGGCGGCGAAGTCGCGCTGGCAGGTGAACACCTGCAGCCGCTCGAGCGAGGACGCGTCGACCGTGTAGTCGTCGGGCCCGGCGCCGCTCAGCACCTCGTGGTTGTCGAGGCCGACCGAGAGGTGGTTCGGCAGGCCGGTGAGCACGAGGTCGGCGTAGACGGAGCCGTCGCCGATGACCGGCGCCTCGATCGGCAGGCCGATGGCGGCGTGGACCTCGACGTCGGCCTTGGCGTCGGCCGGGTTGAACCGCTGCTGCTCGATGACCATGCGGGTCTGCACGTCGCGCTCGTTGGAGGCCACGGCGCCGAACTCGCGGGTGATGGTGGCGTCAAAGGTCTGGGGCAGGCGGTCGACCACGAGGCCGGCGCAGTACGTGCCCCGGGCGCCGCACTCGGCGTCGTCGGGCGTGCCGTTCTCGCGAACCTCGGCGTCGACGGTGAGCAGCGCCGCCTCGGTGACGTCGACGTCGATGACGACGGGATCGGTCTGGTTCTCGCCGGGGCCGGTCTGGCGGAAGGTGGTGCGCTCGGGCAGCGGGTCGAGCACGACGTCGACGACGGCCTCGGCGCGCAGCGCCTCGGGCACCACGGAGGTCATGTCGCGCAGATCGGCGTAGCCGTGCACGGTCAGGGACTCCTGGCCCTGGCCCAGCTGCACGGCGGCGTCGATGCCGTCGGGGCCCTGGCTGAACGAGACCTCCTGGAGGTCCTCGATGCGGATCCCGGCCTCGATCTCGAAGTCGGCGAGCGAGTCGATGTCGGCCTGGGCGTACAGGTGCGGCGAGTCGGCGGGCGGTGCGTAGGCCGGGATGCCGTCGGGCGAGCCGGCGTGGGCCCGGACGTCGACGTCGATGACGCCGATCGAGCCCTCGGTGCCGGCGACGCAGGCGCCGGCGACGACGTCGTAGTCGCAGGCCCGGAACGAGGCTTCCTGGGCGACGACGGCGTCGTCGCCGGCCGTCGTGCCGTCGGGGTCGGTGATGGTCCCGGCGATGATGCTGGCGTAGTCGGGCAGGCCGTCGACGAGGACGGAGGCGCACACCGCGCCGCCGACCGGGTCGGGGTCGGCGCACTCGACGCCGGCCGTCGTGACCTCGGCCTTGAGCGAGAGCACGGTCTCGGTCGCGCCGGGCGCCACGGTGCGCACGCGGGTGGCCGAGGTCTCGTTGCCGTCCTCGCCGGCGCCGCCGACGAGGGTGCCGACGTAGCCGGTGAACTCGCCGGGGATGTCGGTGAGGTCGACCATGGCCGCCACGCGCTCGATCTCGCCGAACTCGATGGGCAGCTCGGGCTGGGTGAAGGGCAGGTCGCCCTGGATGGCGACGTCGGTGTGGACGCTGAACGTCCCCGGCGCGACGTAGGCGATGGTGAGCGGCGCCTGGTCGACGGAGCCGTCGCCGAAGGGGTCGTCGCTCTCGCACGGCTCGGTGATCGGATCGAGCGGCGTGCTCGTGAGGGCGCGACCCTCCTGGGCGATGCAGAACGTCAGGGGCGCGGGCAGGCGCTCGACGAGGACGTCGGCGTCGATGTCGACGCGGCCGTCCGTCGGGTCGCCGCCGTTCAGGTCGACCTGGTCGACGTCGACGAACGCGCGGAAGTCCTGGTTGCCGCCGATGTCGACGCGAGCGGCCGTCAGGTCGCCGGTGCCGAGGTAGGTGAGCTCCCGGAAGTCGGTGAGCCGGCCGGTGGCCTCCCAGTGCACGAGCTCGTTCGTGTCGGGTAGGCCCTGGGCGCCGACGGTGAGGTACAGCGGGCCGGACTGGGGCGGCGCGTCGAGGCCGGCGGGCCGGTCGCCGAGCTCGAAGTTGCGGGCCGAGAAGGTCATCTCGGCGACCTCATCGGACGTGCCGGGGGCGCACAGGCCGGTGGCGTACACGAGGTCGCAGGTGCGGACGTCGACCCGCTGGACCTGCTGCGCGGGGTCCTCGAGCGTTCGCACCCGGAGGTACCGGGGCAGGCCCTGGACGGCCAGCTCCGCCCGGATGGGCTCGGCGAGGGCGCCATCGGCGGGGGTGCCGGTGGCCGTCACCGGCCCGAGCACGACCTCACCGAAGACGTCGAGCGGGGCGGCCCCGGCGCGCGGGATGGCGTCGACCTCGATGCGGCTCTCGTTCTCGAGGTTGACCATCCGGGCTTCGATCCGGGTGGGCACGTTGCGGAGGTCGAACTCGCCGCAGACCGTGCCGGCGTCGCCGCAGGCGAGGACGCCCTCGGTGTCGGGCAGGCCCACGAGAGCCGAGGTGTCGACGTCGATGGACTCGGAGGGCTCGTAGACGATTCGTAGCGGGTCGTCGTCGGCCTCGTCGGTGGGAGTGATGGCGAAGTTGATCGTGTCGGGCAGCGGCGAGATGGTGGCGGTGGCCGCGATGTAGGGCAGCCCCCTCGGCCGGAGGTCGAGCTCGCCGTGGACCTCGAGGGGGCGCTCGCCGTCGCCGATGCGCACGGTGCCCTCGATGGCGCCGTCGTCGGTGCCCCGCACCTCGGCGCCGCGGATCCGCTCGAGCCGGGCCTGGATCAGGGTGTCGTCGGTGAGCGCGCCACCGGGACCGGCCTGGATGCTGACGTGCTGGCGCTGGCCCGGCACCCACGGGTCGAACGCGGTGGGCGCGCCCTCGTAGTTCTGGATGCGGGCCTCGAGGGCCCCGATGCCCTGGCCGGAGCCCTCGAAGGTGATCCGGGGCGCACCGGTCTCGGGGATGAACCACTCGGCGCCGAGCGTCTCCGGCAGCGACTCGGCGTCGAGTCGCGCGATGAGGGGGCGCGGGCTCGACGGGTCGCGCAGCTCGACCTGGGCCGAGAGGTCCGGCAGGCGGCCGGACTGGCTCTCGCTCTCGTAGAGCACGCCGCCGCCGTCGGCGCCGGTGCCGAAGTCGACGGCCACCTGGCGGGGCAGCCGGTCGATGCGGGCCTCGATGTCGGCCTCGAGGCCGTCCATGGTCACCGCGCCGGTGATGTCGAGATCGGGCTCGCGATTGCCCGTGTGGGCGAACGTGAAGCGCTGGTCGCCGTCGTCGGCCGAGCCGAAGCTCACCTCGATGAGGTCGGGCATGGGCCGGAAGCGGAGGTCGACGTCGGCCTTGAGGGCCGGGCCGGTGTCGAGCTGGGCGAACGTGGTGAGGGGGCCCTCGTAGGCGGAGGTCTGGGGCGAGAGGCCGAGGTCGGGCGTGTGCGGGTCGAGCCCGATCAGTAGGCCGCCGGTGGTGTCGATGCGGGCCGTGAGCGGGTTGAAGAAGTTGTCGAGGCCGCCAAGGACCGCCTTGTACGACGGCGGGATGGAGCCGCCGGGGCCGGTGTCGTAGCCGTAGCGCACGACCATGTCGGGCTCCTGGCCCTCGAGGTCGACGATGGTGAGCTTGACGTTGATGCGGAGGGGGTCGCCGCCCGGCGTGAGGATGGGCGCGGTGACGAGGCGGTTGATCTCGATGTTCGGGGCGATCACCTCGCCGGGCTGCGGCGGGTTGTTGAAGATTCCCTCGGCGTTGATGAGGTTGACCGACGCGGTGACGTCCGGAAGGAGGTCGCCGTTGATGTCGACGGGGATCGGGACCTGGGGCGCGCCGACGTACGGCAGGGGCAGGTTGAGGATCGACGCGTGGTGGTTGCCGCTGACCGCCTCGATCTCGTAGATCGGCATCGGGAACGGGATCGACGCCCGGTCGGCGTCGAGCGGCGTGCGGCCGCCGGCCAGCAGCCCGAACACGATGGCGAGGCCTGCCACCACGAGGGCGCCGGGCGCGACCAGCTTGCGCTTCGGCTTCGGCCTCGGCAGCGCGTCGGCCCCGGGCACGGCGGCAGCAGCGTTCACGTTCTCTCCTCGGTGGCGGAGGCGGCGCATCAGTTCTCCCGACAGGCGTGCGACAGGGCGGGCGAAACGACCGACACGCGGGTCGTCCGCCGAAGGCGCTGCGGAGCGAGCGCCAGCGAGCGAGTGAGGTCGATACTCACAGCGGCGGGGGAAGGGTCGGGGCCTTGACGGCGACGGTGACCGGACCGAGAGCAGGACCGGCGATGTCCAGGGCGTCGGGCATCGACACCGTGAAGCGGGTCTCGAAGTTGCACCCGAGGATCACGAGGGCGCAGGGCGCCAGCAGGCCGAGCTGGTGGCGGACGACGATCTCGGCCGACTCGCCCGAGGCGAGGTCACCCAGCGCGATCGGCGCCGTCGCGAACGGCGTCACCCCGTTCGTGGGGTTGGTGAGGGCTGTGATGCGGACGCCGAAGCTGTCGCCCGGCCCCGTGTTCGTGATGCGGTAGACGACCGAGACGCGCCGGCTCACGTAGTCGGTGCCGAGGCCGCCCCAGTAGGTGCGCACCACGGTGACCCCGAGGGCGGGGGTCGGCACGGTGAGGTTGCCGCTGAGGTTCAGGTTCAGCGGGTTGTCGGCGCCGGGGTCGACGCCGGCCTGCACCGTGAAGGCGCCGCTGCCGGTGATGCTGCGGTAGGCGCCCGACCCGGAGTCGACGGCCCAGGTGCCGGCGCCGGCGGCGGTGGAGCCATCGAAGGTGAGCGTCGGGGCGGCGCAGGTGCCCGACGTCAGCCGGAGCTTCACCGAGCCCCGGTCGTTGAGGAGGCTGGCGTGGCTCTCGCTGCCCTGGAGGAAGCCGGCCGGGTTGGCGCCGCCCGGATACGGGCCGTCGACGTTCGGGAAGCGCTCGGTGTCGCTGTGCACGTCGAGGTGCACGAGCGCCTCGGAGGGCCCGGCGGCGAAGCGCCCGGCGGGGAGCTCCACGCCGTACTCGTGGTGCCAGTAGGCACCGGTGCCACCGTCGGCGCAGGAGCGCCCGGGGGTGACGGCGCGGCCGGAGCCGTTGTCGGCCACGATCGGGATCGACACGGGCGCCGTCCGAGCGGACGCCTCCGGGATCCCACCCAACACCGATAACAAGAGCGCGCAGGCTCCTGCGCTCACGCCGACGGCATGCCGTCGCTTCCCTGCCCACCGACCCACGGCGCACCTCCGACCTCGACGGGCCCCCGAAGCCCGACCCCGCACGACGGGGCGCATCGGTAACGGTGGGCTCCGTGCGATCTTGCGCGGAAATTTCTGTTTCGTCCCTTTCGGGCAACTGAACCACGGCGCGTCAGGTCCTGCGAAGGCATCGCCGCAGGGCGACGACGTCGACCGAGGACCGGAACGTCCGAGCGGAGCGAGGGCGACAACACTCGCCGGAACGGGGCGAAGCGAGTGACTGCGAAGGAATCAGGTCACGGGGGCCGGGGGCAGGAAGACGGCGGCGTCGACGACGGGGTCGATGGCCGTGAGCATGAACTGCACGCCGCCGGTCTCGAGGCGCAGCGGGATCCCCTCGGGCGAGAGGCAGATCGACGACCGCCCGGCGAGCCCGCGCACCTCGAAGCAGCGGCCGGTGCGGCCGGCCACGTCCTCGTCCGTGGCGGTGACGTCGCGGCCGATCACCGTCGCCCGGTCGAAGGCGCCGAAGATCGTGTCCGTCCGGGGCTGCGCCTGGTCGACCGCGGCGCACGTCCACAGGCCGCCGGCGGGCTGGACGCACGACGCCGATGTGTCGCCGTCGAAGATCGTGAGGCGCCGCTCCTCCCCCGAAGCCGCGGGCACGACGAGCTCCTCGCGCACCCGGCCCTCGCTGCGGTGGACCACCATCCGGTAGTCGATGGCGCTCCCCGGCGTGACGAGGTCGAACGACGCGTGGAAGGTGCCGTCCCGCCCGGCGGCCAGCAGGTCGAGCAGCTCCTCGCCCTCGGCGTCGACCTCGGTGCCCTGCACGTCCTGCTCGGGTTGGGGGTCGGGGTTGCTGCCGAGGCCGGCGGCGCCGCCGACCAGGGCCAGCACGAGCACCGACGCCAGCACGACGGCGACGATCCGGGGACCCCCCTCGTACCGGCTCGACGTCGACGCCGCGCCGCGGGTGGCGGGCCGCCGGGGCGCCTTTCGTCGGGCGGGACGCCTCGTGGCCATGCGCAGGGTTCTACTCTCCTCGCCCGTGGCGGGCGCGGCAACGGCGGTGACGGACTGGGAGGCCAGGGGCACGCGCGTCGCAGCGGGCGACGGTGAGGCCTTCGTGCTCGACACCGACCCGGGCGGCGCGACCGGCGACCGCGCCGGCCGACCGCCGCTGCTCGTGCTGCATGGCTTCCCGTCGTCGTCGTTCGACTTCCGCCACGTGCTCCCCGAGCTCGGCGCCGACCGCAGGGTGGTGCTGCCCGACTACCTGGGTTTCGGGTTGTCGACCAAGCCGGATCGTCGCTACGGCATCCGCACCTACGCCGACGAGGTCGAGGCCGTCGTCGTCGCCGTCGGGCTGGCGGGAGCGACCGTCGACCTGCTCACCCACGACCTCGGCGACAGCGTCGGCGGCGAGCTCCTCGCCCGCAGCCTCGACGGCTCCCTCGGGTTCGAGGTGGGGCGCCGGGTCATCACCAATGGCTCCATCTACATGGACCTCGTGCAGCTCTCGGTCGGGCAACAATTCCTGCTCGCCCTGCCCGACGAGCGGGCCGACTTCGGTGGCGCCGACGGGTTCGGCAACGGCCTCGGCGGCACGTTCTCACCCGAGCACCCGGCCTCGCCCGAGGAGCTCGAGGCGCAGTGGCTGCTGGCCTCCCGCGACGGCGGCCACACGCTGCTCCCCCGCACGATCCGCTACATCGAGGACCGTCGCGTCGAGGAGCACCGCTACACGGGCGCCATCGAGCGGCACCCTTCCCCGCTCGCCATCGTATGGGGCGAGGTCGACCCCATCGCCGTCCACCCGATGGCGCTGCGCCTCGCCGAGCGCGTGCCGGCCGCGCCGCTGACGACGCTCGACGGCGTCGGCCATTACCCGATGGTCGAGGACCCGGCGCGGTTCGCGGCTGCGGTGCTCGCCGGCCTCGAGCCGTGAGCGCCTGAGCTTGTGAAGGTCACGCTCCTCGGCACGGGCAACCCGCTGCCGTCACCGGACCGGGCGGGGGCGGCCACCCTCGTGCAGGCGGGGTCGCGCACCCTGCTGGTCGACGCCGGCCGGGGGGTCGTGCTCCGGCTGGCGGCGGCGGGCGTGCTGCCCATGCAGCTCTCAGCCGTGCTGCTGACCCACCTCCACAGCGACCACATCTGCGACCTGAACGACGTCGTCACGACCCACTGGGTGATGAGCCCGGTGACCCAGCCGCTCCAGGTGCTCGGCCCGCCGGGGACCGCCGAGGTGGTGACCGCCATGCTGGCGATGCTCGCTCCCGACATCCGCTACCGGCTCGCCCACCACGACGATCTCGTGGCCGGACCGGACGTGCAGGTGACCGAGGTCGGGGCCGGCGCGACCGCCGGCGTCGTGCTCGACGAGGACGGCGTACGGGTGCTGGTCGGCCCCACCGACCACCGCCCCGTCGAGCCCACCGTCGGCTACCGGATCGAGCACGACGGGCGGTCGATCGTGCTGGCCGGCGACACGGTGCCCTGCGCCGGGCTCGACGAGCTGTGCCGTGGCGCCGACGCCTACGTGCAGACGGTCCTCCGCGACGACCTCGTGGCGCTCGTGCCGGCGCAACGCTTCCAGGACACGATCGACTACCACTCCTCGCTCGTGCAGGCGGCCCAGACCGCAGCGCGCGCCGGCGTCCGCCGCCTCGTGCTCACCCACCAGATCCCGACCCCGGCGCCCGGCTCGAGCGCCGAGTGGCTCGCCATCGCCGCCGCCCACTTCGACGGTGAGATCGTCTGGGGCGACGACCTCGTGGCCATCGACCTCTAGGTTCCCGGGCTTGGCTGCCGCCGCCGATCCCCGCCCCAGCTACGACGAGGTGCTCGCCGCCGCCACCGCCCCCGGGCAGCGGTTCGAGACGGGGGCCATCACCGTCGGCGGCGTCGAGTACACCGCCTTCGTCGACAGCCCGCCGTCACTGCGGGAGCTCTTCGCCGGCCTGCGGGCCAAGGGTGACGAGGCGTTCCTCGTCTACGAGGACGAGCGGTGGTCGTTCGCCGACGTCATGGCCCACGTCGACGCCCTGGCGGCTGCCCTGGTCGAGCGCTACGGGGTCGAGCCCGGCGACCGGGTCGCCATCGGCATGCGCAACTACCCGGAGTGGGTGGTGGCGTTCGCCGCCGCGGTGTCGATCGGCGCGACCTCGGTGTCGCTGAACGCGTGGTGGACGGCCGACGAGCTCGACTACGCGCTGGAGGACTCCGGCACGAAGGTGCTCGTCGCCGACGTCGAGCGGGTGGGGGCGAGCCGGGCGAGCTGCGCTCGGCTCGGCATCCGCACGGTCGGGGTGCGCCTGCCCGCCGACGCGGCCGGGGCCGGCGGCGCGGTCGAGCGCTACGACGACGTGGTCGTCCTGGGCACGCCGATGCCGGCCGTCGACGTCACGCCGGACCACGACGCCACGATCCTCTACACGTCGGGAACGACGGGTCGGCCCAAGGGCGCGGTGGCGACCCACCGGTCCGTGCTCCAGGCCCTCCTCGGCTTCGCCTGCCGCACGACGGTCGGCCGGCTGCGCCACCCCGACGACGCCAAGGTGGCGGCCGAGCACCCGCCGGTGTTCATCCTCATCGTGCCGCTGTTCCACGTCACCGGGTCCGTCGCCGTGCTGCTGTCGTGCGTGGCCAGCGGCATCCGCCTGGTGATGATGCGCAAGTGGGACCCGGAGCGGGCCCTCGAGCTCATCGAGCGGGAACGGGTGACGAACTTCGTCGGCGTGCCGACGCAGAGCTGGGACCTGCTCGAGTGCCCCCGCTTCAGCGAGTTCGACACGTCCAGCCTCGTGAGCGTCGGCGGCGGTGGTGCGCCGGCGCCGCCGGAGCTCGTGAAGCGCGTCGAGTCGACGTTCCGGCGGGCCCGGCCGGGCATCGGCTACGGCATGACCGAGACGAACGCCTACGGGCCGCAGAACTCGGGCGACGACTACGTCACCCACCCGACGTCCACGGGGCGGGCCACGCCGATCCTCGAGATCGAGGTGCGCGACGCCGACGACCGCGCCGTCCCCGCCGGCGAGCGGGGTGAGATCTGGTTCAAGGGCCCGAACCTCTTCCGGGGCTACTGGAACAAGCCCGAGGCGACGGCCGAGGTGCTGGTCGACGGTTGGCTCCGCACCGGCGACATCGGCCGCATCGACGAGGAGGGGTTCGTCTACGTCGAGGACCGGGCCAAGGACATGGTGCTGCGGGGCGGCGAGAACGTGTACTGCGCCGAGGTCGAGGCCGCCATCTACGAGCACCCTGCGGTGCACGAGGCGGCGGTGTTCGGCGTTCCCCACGAGCGGCTGGGCGAGGAGGTGGCCACGGCCGTCCACCTCAAGCCGGGCGCGACCCTCGAGGCCGACGAGCTCCGGGCTTTCGTCGGCGAGCGCCTCGCCGCCTTCAAGGTGCCGACCAGGGTGTCGTTCGCCGAGGCCCCGCTCCCCCGCAACGCGGCGGGCAAGATGCTGAAGCGGGAGCTGCGCGACCAGCTCTCGTCGTGATTCGCAGCCCGTTCACAGCCGGCACACCGGCCTCGCGCCGACCTGAGCCGCTCCACCCCGACGAATCGGGGGCAGCAATCGACTCCAGGTGACGTCTACTGCCCCCGATTCAGGTCTTGGAGGCGGTCAGGCTTCGGGGGTGAAGCGCCAGGCTTGGCCGTCGGCGGTGATGCGACCGGCGGGGCGGGTCGGGAAGTGGGTGCCGATGAAGAGCACGTCGCGCTCGGCGGCGCGGGTGAGCATGCGGCGGCGGGTGGCGCGGGCCTCGTCGGCGTCGCTGTCGCCGATCTCGGACCACCCGGGCTCGGCGCATTGCACGGGGTGGTGCACGAAGTCGCCCGAGACGAGCGCCACCTCGCCGGCGGACTCGATCCACAGCGACACGTGGCCGGGGGTGTGGCCGCCGGTCGGCTCGAGGCGGAGCCCGTCGCCGAGATCAGCGTCCTCGGCCACGATGTCGGCGAGTCCGGCGTCGAGGATGGGCTGCACCGACTCGCGCAGGACGTTGGCGTTGTCGTAGCCGCCCGGGTCGCGCACGAACTCGAGGGCGGCCTCGGTGTAGAGGTGCCGGGCGCTCGTGAACGTGGGGACCCAGGCGTCGCCGTCGCGGTGCGTGTCCCAGCCGACGTGGTCGGCGTGGAGGTGCGTGTGCACGACCTCGTCGATGCCGCCCACGTCGAAACCGGCCGCGGCGAGGTTGTCGAGGAAGGGCCACTGCTGGTCGTTCCAGAACGGCAGGTTCGACGTCTTGCCGTTGCCGACGCAGGGATCGACCAGCACGCGCCGGCCGCCCACCTCGACGACCAGCGCCTGGATGCGCAGGCTGATGGCGCCGCTGGCGTCGGCGAAGTCGGGCACGAGCCACCCGTGACGGGCGACGGCCTCGGGCGTGGCCTCGGGGAAGAAGAACTGGGGCGGGACGTGGTCGGTCTGCTCCTCGACCACGCTGGTGACGACGACGTCGCCCACCTTCCACCGCTGGGCGGCGGTCGCAGCCACTACGCCCCTACGCCCGGGCGGCGTCGGCCGACGCGATGGCGGTCGGGTCGGACGTGCCGTGCGGCGACCGCAGGTTCTCCGCCTCGACCATCCCCCGCGACACCCAGTTCCGCTGGTCGGCCGACACGAGCATGGGCGGCAGGGCCAGGGTGACGAGCGACAGCATCGCCTGGCCGCCGAACAGGTCCTGGTAGGAGACGGAGTCCTTGTAGACCTGGTCGTCCTGGTTCAGGTAGCTGTCCACGTGAGATCCCCCTCGACGCTCGCCCCGGCTGGGGGCTCGGGAGCATCGCGCGCCGGGCGCACCGACCCGTGACCGGGCGCACCGAGCCCTACCATCGGGGCCGATGTCCGCCCTGGTCCTGCTCGCCATCGGCACCGCGGTCGTGGCCGCCGCCCGCTCCACGTGGTCGCCCTGCGGTCTGTCGATGCTCTCCACCATCACCCCGCTCCGCGAGAACGCCCGCAGCGGCCACTACCGCAGCACCGTCGCCTGGTTCGTCGCCGGCGCGGCCGTCGGCGGCGCCTGCCTCGGCGGCGCGATGGCCGGGCTGGCCGCGCTCGTCGCCGTGCTCGACCTCGCCGACGGCGCCGCCCTGGCGATCGCCGGCGGGCTCGCCGCGATTGGCTTCGCCTCCGACCTCCGCCTCGGCGGGTTCCGGCTCCCCACCCACACCCGCCAGGTCGACGACCGGTGGCTCGACAGTTACCGCCGCTGGGTCTACGGCGCCGGCTTCGGCTGGCAGATCGGCAGCGGGCTCAGCACGTTCATCGTCACCAGCGCGGTGTACCTGACCGTCGCCCTGGGCGCCCTGAGCGCCGACCCGTGGTTCGCCCTCGCCCTCGGCACGGGCTTCGGCCTCGTGCGGGGCGTCGCCATCCTCGTGGGCCGGCGGGCCACCACCACCGAGTCGCTCATGGCGCTGCACCGCACGATCGAGCGGTGGAGCCGGCCCAGCCGCCTCGTCGCCGCTGGCGCGCAGGCCGTGGTCGCAGCGGTGGCGCTCGCCGTCGTGGCCCCCGTCGCCGGCGCGGTCGTCGCC
>JACDCH010000490.1 GCA_013694495.1 Acidimicrobiia bacterium
CCACCGCTCACATGACGAGCAGAACTCGATGATCCGTCGCTACATCGCTTGGCGAAACCGCCACGCCAACGACGAGGCACTTCGTGAACTTGTGAAGCGCGCAAACGTTGCCTGACGCGGCACTAGCTCGCGCTCGTCAAGTAGTGCGCGCATTGGGCCCGCACTTTCGCGCGGGCCCGGTGGAGGAGCACCCGTTGGTTCGCCTCGGACAGGCCGAGGCCGTCGCAGACCTCTTGTGCGCTCCAGCAGTCGACGTCTCGAAGGGTGATGACCAGGCGCTGGGCGGGGGGCAGCTCGTTGATCGCCGCGACGACAAGCCCGACGGCCTCGTAGGCGATGAGGCGGTCGTCGGTCGTCGGCTGCTGGGGTTCCGGGGTCTTCCGGTGCTGGATTCGCTCGTGGCCACCGTTAAGCAACCGCTCGAACGCGGGTGAGCCAGGTCGGCGGGGTACGGCCGGCTCGACAATGTCCGCGACCACGACCGTGCGCGCCTCTCGCTGGCCGGCCGTCTTGGCTCGGTTGGTGAGGATGCGGAATATCCAGGTCTTCAGCGGGGACCGTCCGTCGAACCGGTCGACACCTCGTAGGACGGCCAGCCAGGTCTCCTGGACCACGTCCTCGGCCGTGGCCCGACTCCCCACGTAGCCACCGGCCACCCGCAGCATCGGCGCTTGGTGACGATGCACGAGGAGGGCGAAGACCTCTTCACTGCCCCGCCGTAGACCGTCGACGAGAGAGGCGTCGTCATCACCGATGGTCTCGTCGGCCTCCTGACTTGCGCCGGGTGAGGCAACGGAAGCCGGCCGCTCGGAGACAAGCTGTCCCATGTGATGTGTTCCCCAGGGTTCAGTCCCACCGAACGGTGCAACGACCGGCGACTACCCGCGCGTTCGCTGAGGAAACGGCTCTGGAGCCCCATGTAAGAGGACTGTTAGAACTCGATCGTCAGTCGTCAGGCACCCCTGGCCGAGGTTACGCGTGAGGCCACCGTCCATGGTGTAGTTGGAGCCGGTCACGTGGTCGGCGTCGCTGGAGGCCAGGGCCTGTCCTCGTGCACGGACGTGACGTCGATGATCTTGCCGCCGTCCTCCGCTTGCTTGCGGAGCTGCACGAAACGCCGGCGCCAGAAGAACGTGCCGTACAGGTTCGTCCGCATGGCGGTGTCCCACACGTCCGTCGGGAGATCGGCAACGTCCTTTCCGGAGGCGTCGACACCTGCGTTGTTCATGGGGATGTCGATGGACCCGAACCGCTCGACGCCCTGGTCGAACAACGACGCGAGCGATGGCCCACCGAACCGGGTCGGCGCCTGCGCCGAGGCGGTCGACCAGGGAGATGGCGCGGCGAGCGCCACCAAGCACATCACCTTCGACGACACGTGTTGGCGCTGCTGCGCGTCGGCGGCGAACAGCTCAGCGTCGCATCCGGCGCATCGGTAGCGCCCACGTTCACCAGGATGGCTGTGGTCTCCGCTAAAGCCCGCTCGGTCGCCTTGCGGCGCAGCACACGGAGCTGGTCGGCGGTCAACTGCTCCCGCCAGTCCGCTCGCTCTTCGCGACGTCCCCAGGGCGCTCCGGACGTCGTCGGAACAGCCAAGCACCATGCTGCCCTTAGGTCGGTCTCGGGACATCGATCCTCACCTTCCCGAGTGCTGTCCCGGGCAACCTGATCGCGTTACAAAGGCTACGGAAGATCGGGCGAGAAGCGATAGCCCACGCCCCACACGGTGTGGATCAGCGCCGGCCTCGAGGGATCGGCCTCGATCTTCTCGCGGAGCCGGCGGACGTGGACGGTGACCGTGTCGAGGCCGCCGACGGAGTACCCCCACACGACGTCCAGCAAGTGAGCCCTCGCCAGCGGTTCGTCGGGATGCCTCAGGAAGTACGAGAGCAGCTTGAGCTCGAGGGCGGTGAGCACCACCGCCCTCCCGTCGACCTCCACCCGCCCCGTCCGGCCGTCGACGACAACGGGTCCCCCCCGAAGGACGGAGGCGTCGCGTTCAGGGAGCCCTCGATGGCGGCGAAGCACAGCGAGCACCCGAGCGAGCACCTCTTGCGCCGGCATCGTGGTGGCCAGGAGCTCGGCGGCGCCGGCGTCCAGCGCGGCACTGCCCGCACCGGCCTCGGTCGAGGTCGTGAACACCAGCACGGGGATTGGCTGGCCCTCGATGTCGTGTCGCAGGGCCGAGAGCGCGACTTCATCGATGTCCGACACGTCGAGCACGAGCGCCGCGTCGCCCGGGGACGTCCGCGCCAGGCCGAGGCGGAGGTCGTTCACGACCTGCACCTCGAGGTGGGCTTCCCGAAGGATCGCCACGAGGTCGCCGACCGTCTCCGGCGTCTCCGTCACCACCGTGATGCGCGCGACCGGCACTCCTACCATCGATTGTTGGAACAACGCCGCCCGCCGACGATGCACCTCGTCTGCATGAGGTCGATCGTTGCAACCTCCCCGCTGTGAAACCCCCAAGTCCCCACGAAATGTGCTGAAGGCAGCGGTTAGCGTTCCTACATGATCAGCAGCGATCGGTTAGAAGTCCTGATAGTCGCCGCCCGGGTCGGCAGCTTCTCCGGTGCCGCCAAGATCCTCTTCCTGACGCCGTCGGCCGTCTCGCAGCAGATCGCGGCGTTGGAGCGCGATATCGGCACGGCGCTGTTCGAGCGGAGCCGTAACGGGGTGCGCCTGACGACGGCTGGACAGGTCCTGTACGGCCACGCCGAGGCAGTCGTCAACCGCCTCACCGACGCTCGCGCCGAGATCGCCGCCCTCGTGTCGGGCGAGGCCGGGCGCGTTGTGCTCGGATCCTTCCCTACCGCCACGGCCAGCTTCGTGGCCACGGCCGTGGCTCGCTTCCGGCAGCACCATCCTCAGGTCGAGGTGAGCCTCGTCGACGGAGAGCCCGCCGACAGCGTCCTACGGCTGAAGCGCAGGGAGCTGGATTTGGCGGTCGTGTTCGACCTGCCGAGCTGGCCCGCGCACCGCACCTACCAAGGCCGAGACGCCGCGTTGCCGGGCGACATTGACATCGTCCCCCTCTGCGACGACCCGTTCCTCGTGATGCTGCCCGTCGACCATCCGCTCACGGCCAAGGCCCACCTCGACGTGACAGACCTGCGGGGGGAGCGCATC
>JACDCH010000496.1 GCA_013694495.1 Acidimicrobiia bacterium
GCTCTTCACGTTCGGCAACGGCGGCAGCGCCACCGACGCGGCCGGCGTCGCCGCGCTGTTCACGCGTCCGCCCTCGGGGCGGCCGCTCGCGGCGCGGTCCCTCGCCTCAGACGAGGCCGTGCTCACCGCGCTGGCCAACGACGTCGGCTTCGAGCTCGTGTTCTCGCGGCAGCTCATCTCGGCGGCCGGGCCGGGCGACATCGCCCTCGGGCTGTCCACCAGCGGGAGCTCGGCGAACCTGCTCCGCGCCTTTGCCGAGGCCCGGCGCCTCGGCGTCCTCGGCGTCGGCCTGGCGGGTTACGACGGCGGCAGCATGGCTGCGGCCGGGACGGTCGACCACTGCCTCGTCGTACTGTCCGACAGCGTGCACCGGATCCAGGAGACCCAGAGCGCCGTCGTCTTCGAGCTCTGGCGGCGGATCCAGGCCCGGCTCGCCGCCGCGGTCGACCGATGACGAGCGACGCCCGGGAAGCCGACGTCCTCGAGCGCATCGAGGCGTTCCGCCGGCGCCGGCCCCGCCTGAAGGACGAGATCGTCACCCTGGCCCACGGCGCCGGTGGGAAGTCGTCGGCCGCGCTGATCGACGCGGTCTTCCTGGAGGCCTTCACCAACGACGCGCTGGCGCCGCTGGCCGACGGCGCCCGCATCGACGTGCCCGGCGGCGACCGTCTCGCCTTCAGCACCGACTCGTTCGTCGTGAAGCCGCGCTTCTTCCCGGGGGGTTCGATCGGGCACCTCGCCGTGCACGGCACCGTCAACGACGTCGCCATGATGGGCGCCCGGCCGCAATGGCTCTCGGCGGCGTTCGTCATCGAGGAGGGCTTCGCCATCGCCGAGCTGCGCGACATCGTGGCCGACATGGCCGAGGCCGCCCGCGATGCCGGCGTGACGATCGTCGCCGGCGACACCAAGGTGGTCGACCGGGGCGCGGCCGACGGCGTGTACATCACGACCGCCGGCATCGGCGTCGTTCCCGCCGAGCGCCAGCTGGGCCCCGAACTGGTCCGGCCCGGCGACGTGGTGCTGGTGTCGGGCACGATCGCCGATCACGGCATGGCCGTGATGCTCGCCCGCGGCGACCTCACCCTCGAGGCCGACATCCGCTCCGACACCGCGCCGCTGGGCGGCCTCGTCGACGCCCTGTTCGCCGCCGCGCCGTCCACCCGCTGGCTGCGCGACCCGACCCGGGGCGGGTTGGGCACCGTGTGCAACGAGCTGGCCAAGGCCACGAACCTGGCCGTCGTCCTCGACGAGGCCCGTCTCCCCATCGATCCCGCCGTCAACGCGGCCTGCGAGCTCCTCGGCATCGACCCGCTGTACGTCGCCAACGAGGGGAAGCTGGTGGCGGTGGTGGCCGCCGACGAGGCCGACGCCGCGCTGGAGGCGCTGCGGGCCGATCCGCGGGGCGGGGCGGCCGCCGCCATCGGGGAGATCAACGCCGACCCGGAGGGCATCGTGGTGCTCCTCACCACCTTCGGCGGCACCCGCATCGTCGACATGCTCGTCGGCGACCCGCTGCCCCGGATCTGCTAGCGGTGGTAGCGGCGGAGGGTGCCGTGCGCCGCCGCATCCGCGTCACCGGCACCGTCCAGGGCGTCGGCTTCCGGCCCTTCGTCTACCGCCACGCCACGCGACTCGGCCTCCGGGGCTGGGTGCAGAACGACAGTGCCGGCGTGCTCATCGAGGTCGAGGGCGACGCGCCCGCCGTCGACGAGGTGACCCGCCTGCTCACCGACGAGCCGCCGCCGCTGGCCCGGGTGGGCAACGTCAGCACCGAGTCGGTGCCCGTCGCCGGCGACGCGGCGTTCGCGATCCTCGACAGCGGGCACGACGGCGAGCCGACCGCCCCGGTGAGCGTGGACACCGCCACCTGCGCCGCCTGCCTGGCCGAGGTCGACGACCCCGCCGACCGCCGCTTCCGCTACCCGTTCACCAACTGCACCGACTGCGGGCCCCGCTACACGATCGTGCGCTCCGTGCCCTACGACCGGCCGGGCACGACGATGGCCGGTTTCACGATGTGCCCGGCGTGCCAGGCCGAGTACGACGACCCCGCCGACCGGCGGTTCCACGCCCAGCCCAACGCCTGCCCCGAGTGCGGGCCCCGGCTGCGGTGGTCGCTCAGCGGCGCCGAGGGCGATGCCGCCCTCGACGCGACCGTGGCCGCGCTCCGTTCCGGAGCGGTCGTGGCGGTGAAGGGCATCGGCGGGTTCCACCTGGCCGTCGACGCCACCGACGCCACCGCTGTGGCCGAGCTGCGCCGCCGCAAGTCCCGCGACCACAAGCCGTTCGCGGTGATGGTGGCCGACCTGAACGCGGCCCGTGCCCTCTGCTCGCTGGGGGCGGCTGCTGCGGAGGCGCTGATGTCGCCGGGCCGCCCGGTCGTCATC
>JACDCH010000507.1 GCA_013694495.1 Acidimicrobiia bacterium
CTCGCACCCTCGGGGCCGGGCCGGGGCCGTGGCGCAGGTCCATGAACAGCGGGCGGGCCACCACGCCGGACGGCTCGCCGTCGACCGTGAGCTCCGCCAGCCGCTCGACCGACACGGCCCCCTGACGCATGTGGGCGCCGAGCCGACCGGCCCAGCGGGGTAGCGAAGCGAGCACGGTCACGTAGCTGGCGAAGAGACCGACGTCGCCGAGGCTGAGCTCGCCCCGCCGGAGCGCGGGGGCGACGAGCAGCAACATGAGCCCGACCCCGAGCTCGCCGGTGACGCCGCCCAGCGACTCGACGAGCGCGGTGCCGGCCTGGTCCTTGCGGGCCGCGACACGGCGGACGTCGTTGAGCTCCTTGAACCGTCGTGCGGCAGCCGGCTCCGACCCCGAGGCCTTGACGGCGAGGATCGATCCGAAGAGGTCGCCCAGGTAGCTCGTCACCTCGGCTGCCGCCTCGCGGGACGCCACCCGCCAGGCCCGGATCCGGGGTCCGAGCCAGCGGGCGAAGCCGAGGGCGCCCAGCACCGGGAGCACGACCACGAACGTGGTGCGGGCGTCGATGGTGGCGAGGATGGCGATGGCGGCGACGGTCGAGATCACCGACCCGGAGATGTCGAGGCCGATGTCGAGCACGTTGGCCAACGACTCGGTGTCGTCGCGGAAGCGGCTCACCGCCTCGCCCGACGAGCCGGGGAGCCGCCCCGCCACCGGGCCGGGCGCCGAAACGAGGGAGCGGAGCAGGTTGAGGCGGGGCACCGTCTGCCAGCCGATCCAGGTGCCCGAGAACTGCCATACGGCCGTGGCGAACAGCGTCCAGCGCGCGATCTCGGCGCCCGCGAGGGCGGCGAGCACGATCCACACGGACTGGGTGCCGGCATCGCCCCCGATGCGGTCGAGCACCCCCTTCAGGAGGAGACCGAGGGGGATCGGGAACGTGTGGAACCCGACCCACTGCAGCCAAGCCGACAGGTAGGCGCGCGGGTCGACCCGCACCAGCGCCCACGCCGTGCGCAGCGTCGCCCGGCGCTCCCACGCCGTGTTGGCGAGGGACGGAGAGGTCGGCGGCGCTGGCGCGGGCGGCTCCGCCGTCGACACCTGGTCGTCCGCGGCGAGGGGCGACGTCGATGTCTCGGTCATGCCACCGCTCCGTCGTCGGCGAGGAGGCCGGCCGTACCCGCCGTCGCCAGCAGCTGCGCGTACCGCGACCCCGGCGTCGCCGCCAGCTGGGCCCGGGGGCCGATCTCCACGATCCGGCCGGCATCGACGACGGCGATGTCGTCGACCCGGTCGAGCGTGCTCAGGCGGTGGGCGATGACGACCGCCGTGCAGCCGGTGAGGAGGCGATCGGTGGCCGCCGCCACGAGCGACTCAGTGACGGGATCGAGACGGCTCGACGCCTCGTCGAGCACCACCAGGCCGGGGTCGGTCAGGAAGGCCCGGGCGAAGGCGAGGAGCTGGGCCTCGCCGGCCGACAACCCGGACGACCCTTCGAGCACGGTGTCGAGCCCGGTCGGGAGCGCGGCGAGCCAGGAACCGAGGCCGACGTCGCCGAGCACGGCCCGGAGGCGGTCGTCGGCGGCCTCGACGTGGCCGAGCATCGTGAGGTTGTCGCGCACGGACGCCCGCAGGAGCTCCACGTCCTGGGTGACGACCGCGACCCGGCGCCGGAGCTCGACCGTCGAAACCGACCGCAGGTCGACGCCGCCGAGTCGGACGACGCCGTCGGTCGGGTCCCACAGCCGCAGCAGGAGCCGACCGAACGAGGTCTTGCCGCTGCCGGTGCGGCCCACGACGCCGAGCGTGCGGCCGGCCGCGAGGTGCAGGTCGACGCCGTGCACGGCCGGCGGCTCGCCGTCATAGGACAGCGACACGGCCTCCAGGTCGACGGCCAGGGCGCCCAGCGGCAGCACCGCCGAGCCGGTTCCGCTCGGCTCGTCGATGGCCGTCGTCTCGGCCAGCAGCCGGGCGGCCCGGCCCGCCCCGGCCAGCGCCTTCTGCAGTTCGGGCAGCTGCTCGGCCACCCGCTCGAGGGGCTGGCGGATCATCTGCGAGTAGCGGAACAGCGCGAGCACGGCCCCGAGGCTCAGCGAGCCGCTCCGGTGGAGAACGGTGCCGACGGCGAGCGTGGCCACCGAGCCCAGGGCGAAGGTCGTGGCGGCGAGGGCGTAGACCCGTTGGCCCCGGGCCCACGCCTTGCGGGTGGTGCGCCAGGTGAACGCCGAGTTCGCATGCAACTGGTGCATCGCGTGCCCGCCGCCGCCGTTGGCCCGCAGGTCCTCCAG
>JACDCH010000550.1 GCA_013694495.1 Acidimicrobiia bacterium
GAGCTGGCCCGCATCGAGCGGCGGGTGGGCCTCGCCCTCGGCCGGCCCGACGCCGCCGAGCAGCAGCGGCAGCTGGTCGAGTGGGTCGAGCGCGCCGGCCTCGACCTGGTGGCCACGGCCGAGACCGACGAGCAGACCTTCGAGCTGGCCCCGGCCGACCTCGCGTCGAAGTACGAGCAGCGCGTCCTGTCGATGCTGTTCGACCTCGACGACGAGACGTTCGCAGCGGTGGTGCAGCCCGCGATCGACGAGCTCCGGGCGCTGCCCGAGCCCGACCGACCCCGCCCGCGGGTGCAGGTCCACGACATCGTCGTCGCCGGCCGCCGGCCGTAGGGTCCCGCCGATGGGGACCTTGCACCTGATCGACGTCGACGGCGCCGAGCACGAGCTCGACGCCGACCGGCTGCTCGTCGCCGCGGCCGACCTCGAGGGGGCCACGGACTGGGTCCTGAAGCCCGAGGGGCTGTGCCGGGGCGACGCGTGCGTGCCCCTGCTGGGCCGGCCGGTGGCGCGCCAGGGTCGCATCGACCTCGCCGAGTGGGCGGCCGCGCTGCGCCTCAACCTGGCGGTCGACAGCGACCACGGGGTGGCGGCCCTGACCCCGCCCGCCGACGCCCGCGCCGAGCTCGAGGGCGGTCCTGCGCCGAACCTCGCCCTCCCCGACGTCGACGGCAACATCGTCGAGCTCGGCTCGCTGGCCGGCCGCAAGCGGGTGCTCGTCACGTGGGCCAGCTGGTGCGGCTGCCGCCACGAGCTCGGGGCCTGGCAGGCGCTCCAGGAGGAGCTCGGGCCCGAGGGCCTGTCGATCTACTCGGTCGCCCTCGACGCGTCGGCCGACGACGCCAAGCCGTGGATCGAGGAGGCGGCGCCCACCTACCCGGTGGTCGTCGACACCGCCCACGTCACCGCCGAGCGCTATGGCATCACGAACGTGCCCTCGACCGTGTGGATCGACGAGGACGGCACCGTCGTCAAGCCGCCGGCGATCGCACCGGGCGACGACCAGTTCCGCGACTTCACCGAGATCGACTCGTCGGTGCACCACGACGCGCTGCGCCGGTGGGTGCTCGAGGGCGAGGTGCCCGAGGCCCCCGTCCGGGCCGACGACCCGCGCACCGACGACGGCCAGCTCGCCCTCGCCCACCGCCGGGTGGCGGCGTGGTTGCAGGCCCGGGGCCACGACGAGCCGGCCGCCGCCCACCTGGCCACCGCTGTCGATCTGGCCCCCTGGGACTGGACCGTTCGGCGGGCCGGCATCAAGCTCCGGGGCGGCGACCCGTTCCTCGGCGACGAGTTCCTGACCTTCTGGCAGGAATGGGACGAAGCGGGACGGCCCGGCTACCGGTGATGCCCCCACGACCCTCCGTGCGGTCGTGGCCCCCCCGATGCGCCTTCGGGGCGGGGTACGCCACTGACGTCACGAGCGCCGGCTGGCCGCCCGCCCCACGCGCTGGTCGCCGTCAGCGCCGCGCTAGCGCTCGGCCACCACGAACGCCGACGCGGTGGCGTCGGTGTGGGTGAGCGACACGTGCCAGGTGATCACGCCCCGCTCGGCGGCCAGCTCGAGCGCAGCACCGTGAAGCGCGATCGAGGGCACCGACGTCTCGTTGTCGCGCACGACCTCGATGTCGTGGAACCCGCAGGCGCCGAGCCCGACGCCCATGGCCTTCAAGACCGCCTCCTTGGCGGCGAAGCGCGCCGCCAGCCGCTGGACCCGCAGCGCGCCCTGGGCCTCGTCGCCGTAGCCCCGCTCGCCGGGGGTGAAGAGCCGCGCCGCGAGCGACGGGGTGCGGGTCAGCGACGCGGCGAACCGGTCGACCTCGACCGCATCGACCCCGATGCCGACGATCACGCCCATCCCTCCTCAGCCCAACGAGGCTGGCGCAGCTGGACGGACCGACGACGCCGGCGACCGCCGACGGCGCTGGGCGTCCGGGGGCGGAGCCCCCGGGGATGCACCGCAGGGCGACGAAGTCGGCCGAGGATGCAACGAGCCGACGAAGTCGGCGCCATCAGACTCGAGCGAACGGAGCGAAGCGAGTGAGCTCGACATTCACGACCGCCAGCGGTCGGCGAGGGGCTGGATGGGCTCGACCAGCAGGTCGGCGATGGGCTGGTCGGCGAGCAGGTCGTCGCGGAAGGCCGGCTCGGTCTCGGTGACGGCGTCGCGCAGCGCCGAGTAGCGGCCGCGGTAGCCCTGCAGCACGGCGCGGGCGGTGGCGGCCGGCAGGCGGTCGTGGAAGCGGGCGTGGAGGAGCGTGATGCCAGTGGCCACCCCGTCCTTCACCTCGGGAACGATCACCAGGGTCCGCCCGTCGCGCCGGCCCCGGGTGACGAACACCTGGCGCTCGAGCGCGACGCTGTGCTTCGTGCCCCGCAGGGCGGGGTCGCGCTCGGCCCGGCTCACGATGTCGCGGGCGATGCCGCCCCGGTCGACCACGACGACCGTGGCCTCGGGGTCGGTGGCGGCCGGGTCGCCCTCGATGCGGTAGCGGATCCAGCCGGTGATCTCGTCGACGGCCGGATCGAGGTCGGCCAGCGTGCGCAGCGACCCGTAGGCGAGCGAGTCGCGCGGAGCGCCGGCGGCGAGGACGGCCTGCACGAGGGGGATCTGCAGCAGGGTCTCGTCGGTGCGGCTGATGCCGACCGTCACCGTCTTGGCCTGGTGCTTGATGGCGTCGATGGGCCGGGTGAGCTCCTCGATGGCCCGGGTGAGCGCGCTCGTGAGGTCGTCGATCACGACGCCGGGCGTGCCGACCTTGCCGTGCTCGGACTGGTACGCGTCGAGCGAGGCGATGCCCTGCGCGTAGCGGAGCAGCGACGCCAGCCGGATGGCCGTCGACGCCTCGAGGTGGCCGTCGTAGTCGCCGGCCCGCACCCCGTCGAAGAAGCGGCTCGCCGGTACCGCCAGCGCCGGCCGCAGCCGGGTGAGGGCGACCTCCCCGGTGCCGGCGCCGGTGACGCCGTCCTCGACCAGGGCCTCGATCGCGCCGCGCGCCTCGCGCAACGGGTGGGCCTGGGCGTCGATGGCGAGGGCGGCCTCGTAACCGAACAGGTGCCCGGCCATGGCCGAGAGGACGAACGCCAGCTGGGGGTGCGTCGGCGGCACGAGGATGACCTGCAGCGCCGCCACGAAGCGGCCCTCGCCCTCGGTGGCGATCACGATCGGGGCCGCCTTGTGGGCCCGGTAGATCGCCACCTCCTTGGCCACGTCGTCGGCGTTGGAGCCGGTGAGGCCGGCGGCGCACACGAGGATCAGCGGCTCAGCCGCCAGGTCGATGTGCTTCTTGTCCTCGGTGGCGTCGCAGGCGATCGACTTGTAGCAGAGCTCCGACAACTTGATCCGGAGCTCGCTGGCCGCGATGCGGTTGGGGCCGTTGCCGACGATGGCCCAGTAGCGCCGCGGCGGCGCCAGCTCCGAGGCGACCAGCCCGATCTCGGCCCGCCGCTCGAGCACCGTGGCCATCGCCTCCGGCAGGGCCCGCAGCGCCACGAGCAGCTCGTCGCGGTCGGGACGGGAGGCGGCGCCCACGGCGTCGGCCACGGCGACGGCGAGGAGGCACCCGGCTGCCACCTGCGCGTAGAACGCCTTGGTGGACGGCACGGCCATCTCCACGTCGCGCCCGTCGCTCGTGTAGAGCACGCCGTCGGCCTTGTCGGTGAGGTCGCTGTTGCGCCGGTTCACGATGGCGATCACCGCCGCGCCCCGCGAGCGGGCGAGGTCGACCGTGCGGTTCGTGTCGGTGGTGGTGCCCGACTGACTGATGGCCACGACGAGCGTGTCGGCCATCGAGGTGCGCATGGCGAAGCCCGACAGCTCGGTGGCCAGGGCGGCCTCGACCCGCAACGGCGTGTCGGCCACGAACCCGCTGAGGAACGACGCCAGCGACTGGGCCGCGACCGCGGCGGTGCCCTGGCCGATGGCGATGACCCGGGTGATCGAGCCGTCGGCGAGACGGTCGCGCAGCGCAGGGGGAAGGGCCTCGTCGCCGACGAGCACGGCCGGCCGGCCGTCGGCGCCGTCGACGAGCTTGCCCCGCAGCGTCTTCCGGAACGAGCCGGGCGCCTCGCCCAGCTCCTTGAGCAGGAAGTGCGGGTGGGCGCCCCGGTCGATGTCGCGCGTGGTGATCTGGGCCACGGCCACGTCGTCGGCGCCGAGCGGCACCGGCGTGCCGTCATAGGCGACGACGTCGATGCCGTCGAGCTCGCCGGCGCGGCGCCGGTCGAGGACCAGCACCTGGCCCCGGCTGGCCGTCGGGTTGTCGGGGTTGGCCGGCGTCTCGCCGTCCATGCGCACGTACCGGCTGGTGACCTCGACCAGGCCGTAGGGCTCGGAGGCGACGACGTAGGCGTCGTCGGCGAGGCCCACGTAGAGCCCCTGGCCCGAGCCCCGCTGGGCCAGCACGACCCGGTCCGGATCGGCTGCGGCCTGGGCGATGATGGCGACGGAGCCCTCGAAGGAGGCGACGGTGGTGCGGAACGCCTCCACCAGGTCGGCGCCGTCCGCCAGGCGCCGGCCCACGAGCGACGGGATGACCTTGGCGTCGGTGGTGATCTCGGCCGGGATGCGCAGCCCGTGGGCCGCCTTGAGGTCGGCGTAGTTGTCGACGTCGCCGTTGAGGGCGGCGATCACGTACGGCAGTTCGGCCGCGCCGGGTAGCTCCTCGCCGTTCAGCGGGTGAGCGTTGGCCTGGCTGATGATGCCGACGCTGGCCCACCGCGTGTGCCCGACGACGACGACGTCGGCGTCGGGGCCGGCGAGCGCGAGGCGGAGGAGCTCGTCGCCGGCGATGGCGGCCCGCAGGGCCCGGCCGTTGTCACCCAGCTGGCCGATCTCGGCGGCCGCCTTGTACACGAAGCTCAGGTGGCCCTCTGGCGTGCGCACCGCGCCGGAGCGGAACAGGGCGTCGTCGGCCCGACCCCGCAGCAGGGCCCGCACGTCCGGCGCGTCGAGGTCGAGGCCGTGGTCGCGCACGAGGAGGTGCAGGCCGGCCGAGTCGCGACCCCGGACCTCGAGGCGGTCGAGGGCCGAGAGAGCGATCTGGATGGCCGTCCCGGCCTCGAGGGCGGCCAGTGACGGGTTGGAACCGGCCAGCTCACCGACGGCGCGGGCGGTGCGGATCCGGTCGCGCTGAATGGCCCAGGCCGCGTCCTTGACCCGCACGACCTCGGCGTTGACCCGCTCCAGCGCCCCGCCGGCCAGGCCGGTGGTGCCGGCGTCGAGCAGCTGCTCCAGGTGGTCGATGCGGGTCCACAGGTCGTCGATCGACGCGTCGAGGGCCGCCAGCAGGCCGGGGCTGTCGAGCAGGGCCCGAACGCCAGGGACCCCGCGGAGCAGCTGGTCGGCCTCGCTGAGCGACGACACGGTGGCGGCGAGCGTGCCGGGGTCGACGGCCTCGGGATCGAGGCCGGCGACCGCCGTCTCGACGAGGGACCGGACCGTTCCGGGTTCCGGGGGCCGCCGGTCGGAGCGCCGGCCGACCACCGCGATGATGCCGCACATGGTCGGACGAGGGTACCGGACCCTCCCTCAGCCACCCCTGTGGGCGAGCCTCAGGACCTGCGGGACCCGGAGAGCGACGGGTCCGATGGGCGGCAGGTCCTTCCTGCGTCTCCATTGGATTCCGGGTCCGCCGGGGCGGCTTCGCCGAGGAGCGTCGGACCCACTTCATCCTTCATCTCAGACTCAGGACGTGCGGTGGAACAACCGCGCCGCGTTGCGCCCGCCGGAGGCGCTGGGGG
>JACDCH010000562.1 GCA_013694495.1 Acidimicrobiia bacterium
GGGACCGGCGCTCTCCTCCGGCGTGCTGGGCTGGACGTCGGCCACCGGCGCGCCGCAGATCGAGATCGCCCTCGGCCACGACATCGCCCTGCTCGCCAGCGCCCTGGGCCCGCCGCCCAAGGCCGCCATCGACCAGGCCCACGCCCAGGGCGTGCAGGTCGCCGCCCTCATCGGCCGGGTGGAGCAGGCGGTGCGCGACGTGCAACAGGGCGTCGACCTGATCATCGCCCAGGGCTACGAGGCGGGCGGCCACACCGGCGAGGTGGCGACCATGGTGCTGGTGCCCGACGTCGTCGATGCGGTCGCGCCGGTGCCGGTACTCGCCGCCGGCGGCATCGGGTCCGGGCGCCAGATGGCTGCCGCGATGGCCCTCGGCGCCCAGGGTGTGTGGACCGGTTCGATCTGGCTGACCGTGATCGAGAACGAGGCGGGGCCGGTGGTGACCGAGAAGCTGCTCGCGGCGACGTCCACCGACACCGTGCGGTCGCGGGCCCTCACCGGCAAGCCCGCCCGCCAGCTGCGCACCGGCTGGACCGACGCCTGGGAGGCGCCGGACTCGCCGGGCCCGCTGCCGATGCCGCTGCAGTTCCTCCTGAACTCGTACGCCAACCGCAAGATGGGCCGCCACGCGCCCCGTGAGCTCGTCGGCATGCCGGTGGGCCAGATCGTGAGCCGGATGAACTCGGTGCGCACGTCGAAGCAGGTCGTCTTCGAGATGGTCGAGGAGTACATCGACGTCACCCAGCGCCTCGCCGCCGACCTCGACTGACCCGCGTGCGCTGCGGGGCCCGCAGCACTGAAACCGGTTCTACCGCTACCCGCGAGCACCTCGGCACGGCCACGTCGACGGCGCTGCTGTTCCGCACGCTCGGGAACACGATCGGCACGCCGATCCTCGGCGGCCTCCTGTACGCGCGGCTCCCGGCGGAGGGCGCAGCGCCGGCCGACTACGCCGCCGGCCTCTCGGTCGTGTTCCTCGCGCCGGTGCCCGTCGGGCTGGTGCTGATCGTCGCCGCCACCCGGCTGCGCGACCAGCCGCTGCGCGAAGAGCTGGCGGGAGAACGCGTTCTCGTCGAGACTGCCCCCATGGCCCTCGCCCAGGACGACCACTACACGATCATCTCGTCGGACTGCCACGCGGGCGGGAGCCACACGGCCTATCGCGAGTACCTCGAGGAGAAGTACGTCGCCGACTTCGACGCGTGGCGGGGCGAGTACAAGAACCCGTACAAGGACCTCGGCGACACGAGGAAGCTCCGCAACTGGGACAACGACATCCGCAACGGCCAGCAGGAGGCCGACGGGATCGTCGCCGAGGTGGTTTTCCCGAACACGGTGCCGCCGTTCTTCCCCAGCTTCGTGCTCTTCGCCAAGCCGCCCCGCCCGGAGGAGTACGACCGCCGCCTCGCCGGCGTCCGGGCCCACAACCGGTGGCTCGTCGACTGGTGCAACGAGTTCCCGGAGCGCCGGGCCGGGGTGGGCCAGATCTTCCTCAACGACGTCGACGACGCGCTGGCCGACATCCGCTGGATCAAGGACAACGGGCTGCGGGGCGGGATCCTCCTCCCGAACATCCCGCCCAACACCGACTACATGAAGCCGCTCTACGACCCGTGCTACGACCCGGTGTGGGCGCTGTGCCAGGAGCTCGAGGTGCCCGTCACCGTGCACGGCGGCACCGGCAACCCCGACTACGGGCCCTACGCCGTGTCGATGCTGCTCTACATCAACGAGGTCCCCTTCTACTCGCAGCGGCCGCTCGTGCAGTTCATCCTGTCGGGCGTGTTCGAGCGCTTCCCGGACCTGCGCTTCGTCATGACGGAGACCGGGTGCCAGTGGGTGCCGCCCCTGCTCGAGCGCCTCGACGGCGTGATCCGGGGCATCCGCGACACCGGCGCCACCGGCGAGATCCGCTACGGCAGCGAGCACGTGCTGAAGCGCGACGCAACCGAGTACTTCCACCAGAACTGCTGGATGGGAGTGAGCCAGCCCGGGCCGGACGACGTCGCCGCCCGCCACGCCATCGGCCTCGACCGGTTCATGTGGGGCAGCGACTACCCCCACGACGAAGGCACCCACCCGTACACGCGGGAGCACCTGCGGTCGCGCTTCGCCGGCGTCGACCCGACGGAGGTCGAGATGATGCTCACGACGAACGCGGCGAAGCTCTACGGCTTCGACCTCGACGCCCTCCTGCCGCTGGCCCGCACGTTCGGGCCGACGGTGGCCGAGGTGGCCACGCCGATCGACGCCGTCCCCGACAAGACGCTCGAGCGCCTTTCGGCCGACATGGACCCGAAGGCCATCAAGTGAGCCCGCTGCCCCCCCGCGAGTACGAGCTGGTCCTCGTCGATGACCCCCTCCCCGGCGTCCGCCGGGTCACGCTGAACCGGCCCGAGAAGCGCAACGCCCTGAACCACACGCTGCGGGGCGACCTCGTGCACGCGCTGCAGACCGCCGACGAGGACCCGGCGGTCAAGGTGTCGATCGTGCGGGGCGCGGGCAGCAGCTTCTCGGCCGGCTACGACCTCGGCGGCGGCAACGAGGGCCTCGAGATGCCGCACTTCACCCCGGGTGGCGAGGGCCACTGGCCCCGCCACGTCACCGAGACGTGGATGAGCATCTGGGACCTCGCCAAGCCCGTCATCGCCCAGGTCCACGGCTACTGCCTGGCCGGAGGGAGCGAGCTGGCCACCGGCTGCGACCTCGTCTACGTGGCCGAGGACGCCCAGATGGGCTACCCGGCGGTGCGC
>JACDCH010000574.1 GCA_013694495.1 Acidimicrobiia bacterium
GCCAACATCTGGTGGAAGGCGTGGGTCAGATAGCGCTGGGCGGTGACCGGGCTGAGGTCCATCACCGGCCGACCGTAGACGCGACGACGGCGCCGCCGAGGGCGACGCCGCAGACGCTGTGGTGCTCCGGGGGTGGGGATCGAACCCACGACAACACGATTAACAGTCGCGTGCTCTGCCAGCTGAGCTACCCCGGAAAGGAGGAGCGAACGATAGTAGGCGGCTGCCGCGCGTCGGAATCGAGTGCCTTCGGCCGGCCGGTCAGGGGCCGTCGGCCCCCGGCGGCAGGCCGATGCCGGCAGCGAGGCGCCGCACCTCGTCCTCCTCGATCGACACGGCCGCGGCCGGGACGTCGACGAACCACGGCGTCCACTCGGTGCCGTCGGCGAGGTCGAGGGCGTAGGCCGCCACCGGCGGTTCAGCGCCGTCGTCCGGGTCGTCATCGCCCTCGTCGCGGATCGGCAGGGCCAGGACGTGCCACGGATCGTCGCCATCGTGGGCCTGCTCGGCCAGGTAGGTGAAGTGCACGGCTCGACGCTGCCCGGTCGGGCCGCTGCGGAACCGTGCTGGTCACGAGACGAGCTCCGCCGCCTCCTCGGGCTCGACGCCCTCGTGCAGCGGATCCGTGGGCCGCCGGCCCCGGTCCTCCCGCCACACCTCGAAGGCGGCGACCGACGCGCACAGCCACGCCACGCCGAGCACGTAGCCACCGACGACGTCGGTGATGTAGTGCACGCCCAGGGCGAGACGGGAGAAGCCGATGGCGAGGCAGACGGCGACCGCGGCCCCGACCAGGGGGCCCCGCCATCGGCGGGGGATGGCCGGCATGAAGGCGAGGAGCAGCGCGCCGAGGCAGAACACCGATCCCATGGCGTGACCGGAGGGGAAGCTCTGGCCGAAGGCGCTGGCGAGCGGTTCGTCGAGCTGGGGTCGGGGCCGGCCCACCGCCACCTTGATGGCGGTGTCGACCAGGCCGCCCACGATCGAGGTCACCAGGAGGAAGGTCGCCAGCCGGCGGGCGCCGCTGCGCAGCAGCCAGAGCACGGCGATGGCGATCATGCCGCCGAGGAACACCGGCTTGCCGATGAAGGAGATCACCTCGAGCACGGCGACGGCGGCCTCGTTGTCACGCACCCGCTCGTGGAGCCAGCGGGCGGCGGACGTGTCGAGCTCGGTGAGCCGTCCCTCGGTCGTGACCTGCTGGAGCAGGACCCCGAACGGGATCGTCGCCAGCACGACGGCGATCGCGAACAACGCAGTCCGCACGCCGTACCGGGCCGGTGGTTCCAGTCGGTCGACGGCCACCGTCGGCAAGCCATGGTCCATCCGCCCCCGCTCCCCGTCACCCGTTCGCCTGAAACCCATCAGGCCCGGGACGCAACGGAGGGGCCGGCGTTCGCCGACCCCTCGTTCAATCCCGGGTGTGGGCTACTTGTCCGGGTTGACGACGTTCTCGACCTTGTCCTTCACGTCGTTGACCGCACCCTTCACCTTGTCGGCAGCCTGGTCGGTCTTGCCCTCGCGCTCCAGGTCCTTGTTGTCCGTGGCGTCGCCGACGGCTTCCTTGACTCGACCCTTGACGTCATCGATGCCCATGCGCTTGCTCCTCCGGTGGGGGACCGTTGCGCTACCCGGAGCGGTGCGCTCCGAGACGGCCGCCGGTGGTTGACGACCGCCCGTGCGGGGAAGCCGCTTCGTCATGCGCAGATTCCGTCGAGCATCCCGCCTCGTATCCGTGCTGCCGGCCGCCGTGTGGGCCTGGAAGCGCCGCCACGCCCTCCAGAGCCTGCTGGCGTTCGCCAAGACGGCGCCGGAGCGGGCCAAGATGGGCCGGTGGTCCGACGTCAGCCTCGGGTTCCGGGTCCACGCCGCGCTCGTCGCCGAGCCCGCCCTTCAGGGCGCCCGCATCCGGGTCGGCTCGGTGAGCGGCAACGACGGGTCCGTCACGCTCTCGGCCTCGCCGAACGACCCGAAGCTCGAGCTCGCTCGCGACGTCGTCTGCGCCGTGAAGGGCGTGCGGGCGGTGCGGGTCGCCGACGAGTGGCCGACGCCGCTGGCCACCACCACACCCACCGCGACGACGGGCTCGTCGGCGACGGCGAACGACGTCAACGCCCCGACGCCGCTGCGCCAGCCAGCCTGAGGAGGACCCGTGTCCATGACCCCCATCCCCGGTCCCGAGCCCCCGTTCCCGGCCCCTGATCCCGGACCGGCGCCAGGTCCCGCACCGATGCCCGGCCCGGCGCCGATGCCCGGGCCCGCGCCGATGCCCGACCCCACGCCGGGTTCGCCGCCGGTGCCCGAGCCGATGCCCGGGCCCGGCGAACCCGGTCC
>JACDCH010000575.1 GCA_013694495.1 Acidimicrobiia bacterium
CGTCGACGAGCAGGTCGGCGAGGCGGGCGGCGTCGAACAGCTCGGCGTCGACCCGGGCGAGGCGGTCGAGGGCGAGGACGCCGTTGGTGGCGAAGACGAGCAGCAGCGTGCGCTGCCGGGCGTCGCCGGGGATCAGAGCGCCGGCCGCGGCGGCGGCCGCGACGGCCGCCTCGGCGTAGCCGAGCAGGCGGAGGCCGGCGGGCAGCACCCGACCGATGTCCTCCTCGGCGATGACCGAGCCGCCGGTCTCGACCAGCAGCAGTTGGAGGAGGCGGGCCTCGTCGGGCAGCTCGCTCGCCGTCGCCTGCCAGAACCGGCCGAAGCCGACGAGGTGGGCGAGGGCGGCGACCGGTGCGGTCGTGTCGCTGCGTCCGATCTCGAGCGTCGAGCGCTCCCGGAAGAGCATGTAGCGCTCGGCCACGAGGTCGATCGCCTCGCGCTGCAGCTCGGCGACGAGCGCCGACTTCGACGGGAAGTACGTGTAGGCGGTCCCGACGGCGCAGTCGAGGGCCCGGGCGATGCGCTGCATCGTGAGGGCCTCGAGCCCTTCGGCGGAGACGATCGCCTTCGCCGTACGCAGGAACGCCTGGTGGCGCTCCAGCCGGTTGCGGGCTCGACGACCTGTTTCCTGAACCACGTTCATAGTTGAACATAGTTCAGTGTTGCCGTCAAGCGCGGCGCACCCGCGGAATCTGACGGTGTGTCAGATTAGGATCGTGGCCATCAGGAGGCCTCCGCCGTGACCATCACCGAGCCCGCGCCCGCTGGCGCCGACGCCGACGCCGACGGCAAGAACGACGACTTCCCGCTGATCGTCAGCGTCGACGACCACATCGTCGAGCCCGCCCACCTCTGGGACCGGTGGCTCCCCGCCGCCTACCGGGACCGCGGCCCCAAGGTCGAGCGGCGCGGCATCGGGTCGATGAAGCACGTCGGCGGCGGCACCTACGAGCAGACCTTCGACCCCGACGGCCCGAAGGCCGACTGCTGGGTGTTCGAGGACCTCGTCTACATCAACAAGCGCCACGTGGCCGCCGTCGGCTTCGACCGCGACGACATGTCGATGTCGCCGATCACCTACGACGAGATGCGGCCGGGCTGCTACGACCCCGCCGCCCGCCTCGAGGACATGACGGTCAACCACGTCGAGGCGTCGCTGTGCTTCCCGACGTTCCCCCGCTTCTGCGGCCAGACCTTCACCGAGGCGAGCGACCACGAGCTCGGCCTCGCCTGCATCAAGGCCTACAACGACTGGATGGTCGAGGAGTGGTGCGGCGACTCCGGCGGCCGCCTCATCCCGCTCATCATCATCCCTCTCTGGGACGCCGATCTCGCCGCCGCCGAGGTGCGTCGCAACGCCGAACGGGGGGTGCACGCCGTGTGCTTCAGCGAGATCCCTGCTCACCTCGGCCTGCCGTCGATCCACTCGGGGTTCTACGACCCGTTCTTCGCGGCCTGCGAGGAGACCGAGACCACCATCAACATGCACATCGGCTCGAGCTCGCGCATGCCGGCCACGTCGCCCGACGCGCCGAGCGCGGTGGCCGCGACGTTGAGCTTCAACAACGCCATGGCGTCGATGAGCGACTGGATGTTCTCCGGGAAGCTCGTCCAGTTCCCGACGCTGAAGCTCGCCTACAGCGAGGGCCAGATCGGCTGGATCCCCTACATCCTCGAGCGGGCCGACACGGTGTGGCGCGAGCATCGGGCCTGGGCCGGGGTGAAGGACATCGTCCCCGAGCCCCCGAGCACCTACTACTACCGGCAGATCTTCGGCTGCTTCTTCCGCGACCACCACGGCATCGCGTCGCTCGACTCGGTCGGCGTCGACAACACCACGTTCGAGACCGACTACCCGCACACCGACTCCACCTGGCCGGACACGAAGAAGGTGGCCGAGGAGCTCACCGCCGGCCTCGACAAGGACGTGATCCGGAAGCTCATGCGGGGCAACGCCATCCGCATGCTCAGCCTCGACCTCGCGCCCTGATGCCGCTTGCTCGGCGCTCCGCTCGCCTGGCGGCTCGCTTCGGCCTCGCTACGCATGCCCTCGCAACCGGCGAGGGCGGCCTTCGGCTCGTCGCGCCGGTCCCGCTCGGGCGGTCGGCTGGAGGGTTCGGCCACCCCGCGATCCGGTGACGACCGTCGCCCGCACGTTGCGGGAGGCGGCTGCCCGGTTCGGCGACCGGTCCGCCCTCTGGCCCGACGGCGGCCCGACCACCACCTACGCCGAGCTCTGGGCCCGGTCGGCCCGACTGGCCGCCGCCCTCCGCGCCGACGGCGTCGACGAGGGAGCCGTCGTGGCCCTCGACCTGCCGTCGGACCCGACGTGGATCGCGACGCAGGCCGCGGTGTCGGCTGTCGGCGGGGTGGCCGCCGGCATCAACCCCCGCCTGGCGCCGCCCGAGAAGGCACGGGT
>JACDCH010000576.1 GCA_013694495.1 Acidimicrobiia bacterium
GGGGGCTCCGCCCCCAGGCCCCCAGCGCCTCCGGCGGTCGACAGGCGCGTCACGACGCGGTGCGACGCGGTTGCGACGCGGTTCCGACGCGGCCGTCGGCCGCAATCCGTCCGCAGGTCCTGAGAGAAGGGTTCCCGACCGCCCTGGGCGAAGCCCCCGACGCGGTAACCCGGAATCGAGTGGAGACACAGGAGGGGCCTGCGGCAACACCTCGTCCGGCACCAATCCATCCGCAGGTCCTGAGAACGGGGAATATGTCCGGAGCATCCCGGTCCGTCCCGCTGACGCGGTGTCAGCAGCGAGAGTAATCTGACGCTCCGTCAGAAGCCCTGACCGAACGATCCGGGGGATCCATGCGCCACGGCCGCCGAGCCGCTCTCGTCCTGCTGTCCGTCCTCTCTCTCACCGCCGCCGCATGCTCACGCAGCGGCGAGGAAGCCGAGACCAGCGGTACCACCGCGCCGGCCGCCACCGGCGGGACCGAGGGTGAGGGCACCGCGGGCACCACCGGCGGCCCGGACACCACCGCCGCCCCGGCCAGCCGCCTCGACGCCGGCGGCTTCGGCGACCTCGAGAACGTCTGCACCGAGGGCGACGGTTCGGGCGCCACCGATGTCGGCGTCACCGACGACGCGATCCAGGTGGGTTCGTTCACCGACAAGGGGTTCACCGCCCGGCCCGGGCTGAACGAGGAGATGTACGACGCCGCCGTCGCCTTCGCGGCGTGGTGCAACGAGCACGGCGGCATCAACGGCCGAGAGCTGGTGATCGCCGACCGCGACGCCGCCCTCACCGATTTCAACGCCCGCATCATCGAGTCCTGCGCCGAGGACTTCGCCATGGTCGGCGGCGGCGCCGTCCTCGACGACGCCGACAACGGCGGCCGCATCGCCTGCGGGCTCCCGAACATCCCGGGCTACGTGGTGTCGGCGATCGCCCGCGAGGCCGAGCTCACCGTCCAGCCGCTGCCCAACCCGCTGCGCCTCGTGCAGGCCGGGCAGTACCAGAACATCGCCGAGCAGTTCCCCGACTTGATCGACCACTACGGCACGATCACCTCGCAGTTCGGCTCCGTGCTCCTCGTGCGCGACACCGCGGTCGAGGCCGCAGAGGCCGCCGGCTTCACCAACGTCTACACGCGTGAGTACAACAGCGCCGGCGAGTCGAACTGGCGGCCCTTCGTGGAGGAGCTCCAGAGCGCCGGCGTCGAGATCCTCGAGTTCATCGGCGAGCCGACGTTCTACGGCCAGCTGCTCGAGGCCATGGAGGCCGTCGGCTTCCACCCGGCGCTGACGCTCGTCAACGCGAACTTCTACGACACGAACTACCTCGAGACGGCGGGTGACATCTCCGACGACACCCAGATCCGCACGCAGTTCACGCCGTTCGAGATGGCCGACCAGAACCCGGCTACGGCCGACTACCTCGAGCTGATGGAGCGCTACAACCCCGACGGCAAGGTGGCGCTGCTCGGCGCCCAGGCCATCTCGGCGTACCTGCTCTTCGCCCAGTCCGCCACGGCGTGCGGCACCGAGCTCACCCGCACGTGCCTGCTCGAGCAGTCCGGATCGGTGTCCGAGTGGTCGGCAGGCGGCCTGCACACCCCGCAGGACCCCTCGACCTCCACCCCGTCGTCCTGCTTCCTCATCCTCACCGTCGAGCCCGGAGCCTTCACGGTGAACGAGGAGCTGACGGCGCCGAACGAGGGGCTCTTCAACTGCGAGGACGACAACATCGTCGAGGTCAACGCCGGTTGACGCACGGGATCTGAGGGGACCGTGGACCAGTTCCTCATCGCGACGATCACCGGCCTGTCGACGGCCGGGATCTTTGCCATCGCCGCCAGCGGCCTCGTCCTCACCTACACGACGACGGGCATCTTCAACTTCGCTCACGGCGCGGTGGGGATGCTCGCCGCCTTCTCCTACTGGCAGTTGCTCGACTGGGGCCTGCCGACGGGCGTCGCCGTCGCCGTCGTCCTGCTCGTCCTCGGACCGCTGTTCGGGCTGCTGGTCGAGGCCGTGGTCATGCGGGGCCTGTTCGACGCGCCGGAGACGTCGCGGCTCGTCGTCTCGGTCGCCCTCCTCGCCGCCGCGCTGGGACTCGGCGTGTGGCTGTGGCCGGTCGACGAGTCCCGGCCCCTCGACTTCTGGTTCGAGGACAACTTCCTCGGCATCCTCGGCGTGCGGGTGCGCTGGCACGAGGCGATCGCCTTCATCCTGGCCGTCGTCGTGGCCATCGGGCTGCGGGTGCTCCTGCGGTCGACCCGGGCCGGCGTCACCATGCGCGCCGTGGTCGACGACCGGGGCCTGGCCTCGCTCAACGGCGCCCGCCCCGGACGGTCAGCGGCCCTGGCGTGGGCGCTGGGCTGCTCGCTGGCCGCCCTGGCCGGGATCCTCCTCGCGCCGGCCCAGGCCCTGTCGCAGCAGACGCTGACGCTGCTCATCGTCAACGCCTACGCCGCCGCCATGCTCGGCCGCCTCCGTAACCTGCCGATGACCTTCCTCGGCGCCGCCGTCCTCGGCCTGCTCGACAGCTACGGGTTCTTCTACCTGCCCACCGACGGTCGCTTCGGGCCCTACCTCTCCACGTTCCGGTTCGCGATCCCCGTCGTCGTCCTGTTCATCGTGCTCATCGCCCTGCCGAGCGCCCGGCTCCGCACCAACGCCGCCCGGCGCCGCCTCGCCGCCCCCCGGCCCACCTGGTTCACCGCGGGGTTCCAGGCCGCGGCCGTCGTCGGCGGCGCCGTCGTCCTTGCCATCGGCCTCAGCGACGCCGACGCCCTGCGCGCGGCCAAGGCCGTCGGGTTCGCCCTGATCGCCCTGTCGCTCGTCCCGCTCGTCGGGTGGGCGGGTCAGCTGTGCCTGTGCCAGATGAGCTTCGCCGCCATCGGCGCGGTGTGCATGGGCCACCTCGGTCAGGGCGGCAACCCCTGGGCCCTGCTGGCGGGAGCGCTCATCGCCGCCGTCGTGGGCGTGCTCGTCGCCCTTCCCGCGGCGCGCCTCACCGGCATCGAGCTGGCCCTCGCCACAGCCGCGTTCGCGGTGATCCTCGACCGGTGGATCTTCGCCATGCCCGACATCCACCTCTGGGGCATGACGCTGTCGACGTTCAACCGCAACCCGGTGCCGGTCGACCGCCTGTCGCTGCCGTTCGCCGGGACGCTCACGACGAAGGGGCTCCTCGTCGCCCTGGCCGTGGCGTTCGCCCTGCTCCACCTCCTCGTCGTCGCCGTTCGGCGCAGCCGGGCCGGCGACCTCCTCCTCGCCCTGCGGGAGAGCCCGGCCGCCTGCGCCACGCTCGGCATCGACCCGGCGGGCACCCGCCTCGCCGTCTTCGCCTTCTCGGCCGCCCTCGCCGCCGTCGGCGGCGGTCTGTACGCCGGAACGCTGGGCTCGATCAGCCCCTCGTCGTTCGACCTCTTCCAGACCTTGCCCCTTCTTCTACTCACCGTCGCGGGCGGCGTCGCGGCCAGCGGTGGGGCGATCTTCGCCGGCGTCGTACTCGGCCTGATCCCGGTGGTCGGGGCCACTTTCGCCGGCATCGCCGGCCTCCTCGGCATCCTGCCCGGCACCATGGGGGCGACGCTCGGACGCAACCCGGACGGCGTCAGCACCCAGCTCGCGGAGCGGCTGGCGCCGTTGCGGTCGAAGCCGGCCGTGCTCGCCGTCGTCGTCGTGGTCGACGTCGCCCTGGCCCTCGCCTGGGCCAACGACGTGCTCGGGGGCTGGGAGGCCTCGATCGCCGCCTTCCTCCTCCCGTTCCTGGCCGCCCGGGGCGTGAACGCGACCCGTGCGCCGCGCACCGCTCGCCTGGCGGACCCACTCGACGGGCTCGAGGACCGCCGCCTCGGTCCCGCCGACGTCTCCGCCATCGATGAAGCTCTCGCCCTCGCCGAGGTGACCCGTTGACGGATCCGCCCGCGCTCAAGGTGATCGGCGTCACCGTTCGCTTCGGCGGCAACGTGGCCGTCGACGACGTCAGCCTGGCCGCCCAGGCCGGCGCCATCACCGGGCTCATCGGTCCGAACGGCGCGGGCAAGACCACGCTGTTCAACGTCATCAGCGGGCTCCAGCCCCCCACCTCCGGGGCCGTCCACCTCGAGGGTGCGGACGTGACCCGGTTGCCCACCCACAAGCGGGCCCGGCGGGGGATGGCCCGCACGTTCCAGCGCCTCGAGCTCTTCGGCATCCTCACGGCCCACGGGAACGTCAAGCTCGCGGTCGACGTTCGGGCCCGGGCCGACCGCGACATCCGGGCCGGCGTCAACGCCGATGCCGAGGCCTACGCCCTGCTCGAGCGGGTGGGCCTCCTCGACCTCGCCCACATGCGCGCTGATTCGTTGTCCACCGGCAAGGCCCGCCTCGTCGAGCTCGCCCGCGCCCTCGCCATCCGACCCAAGGTGCTCCTGCTCGACGAGCCCGCGTCCGGGCTCACCGAGGAGGAGACGGTCCAGTTCGGCGCCATCCTGCGCGAGCTGGCGGGGGAGGGCATGGCGGTGGTGCTCGTCGAGCACGACGTGTCCCTCGTGTTCGCCGTGTGCGACGTGGTGCACGTCCTCGACCGGGGCGCCCTGCTCGCCTCGGGCGATCCGAGCTCGATCCGGGCCGACCAGCGCGTGCTCGACGCCTACCTGGGCGACGCTGGGGTGCCGGGATGACCACCGTGGAGGCCAGCCCGCTGGTTGAGCTGCGCGGGATCACCGCCAGCTACGGGCCGATCGACGTGCTGCACGGCATCGACCTGGCCGCCCCGCCCGGGGCGGTCACCGCGCTGCTCGGGCCGAACGGGGCGGGCAAGACCACGACCCTGCGCGTGCTGGCCGGCCTCCATCCCGCCACCGCAGGCGACATCCTCCTGGCCGGCCGCCGGGTCAACGGCGCCCGGGCCGACGACCTCGCCCGGGCCGGGCTGTGCCTGGTGCCCGAGGGCCGGGGCGTGTTCCCGAACCTCAGCGTGCGCGAGAACCTGCGGGTGGCGACGCACGCCGGCCACGGGCTCGCCCAGGTGGAGGAAGTCGCCTACGCCCGGTTCCCGAAACTGGGCGAGCGACGGGCGCAGCTCGCCGGAACGCTGAGCGGCGGCGAGCAGCAGATGCTCGCCCTGGCCCGGGCGGTGGCGACCGACCCCGGCGTCCTCCTCCTCGACGAGCTCTCGATGGGGCTGGCGCCGATCGTCGTGGGCGAGCTGTACGAGCAGGTCGCCCGCATCGCGGCGGGGGGCGTCGCCGTGGTCGTCGTCGAGCAGTTCGCCCGCATCGCCCTCAGGGTCGCCGACCGGGCCACCGTCCTCGTGGGAGGACGGGTGGCCGCGGAGGGCACCCCGGGCGAGCTGGAAGGATCACTGGCCGACGTCTACCTGGGTGGCAACCGATGACCGATGTGACCAACGAGCGTGCGAGCCGGTTCGAGCGGGAGGTGCAGGCCGTCCGGGTGCGAGGCGGCACGGTGGCCCGCGAGCGTCTCCTGGCCCGGGCCGGCGTGGCGCTCATGCTGGCCGGGATCGGGATCGGCATCTTCGCCTACGTGCTCTCGCACGGCACCACCAACGCGCTCCAGCAGCGCGACGCCCTCGTGGTCGCCCTGATCGGCGTCACGCTGTCCATCGCCGGGCTGGCCGCCTTCCTGCGCTACTCGCTCGGCGCCCTGCTCCGGCTCTGGCTCGCCCGGCTCGTGGCCGACCGGGAGCAGCCGAGGTGAGTGCGAGCCCGGCGCGGCGCCCTCGTCATCGGACGGCCCACCGCGTGATCACTTGACCAACGCGAGCAGCTGCCAGGTTCCCAGGGCCCCCTTCAGCTCGTGGATGCCGCGGTGCTCGAGACGCGCGACGGGCGGCGAGGAGATCGGCGACGGGTTGTGAGAGGAGAACCTCACCTGGCGAGGCCAGAGCCATGATCCGGGCGGCGACGTGCACCGCCAGACCGGCGAATTCGTTGGCTCGGACGGCCCACCAGTCGACCGGCACCCCCGCCATCGCCGCCACGGGAGCAACGGGAGCAACGGGAGCAACGGAAGTGCTAGTCCAGGACGGCGATCGCTTCGATCTCGACGAGGAGGTCCGGCTCGGCCAGCGCCGCCACGCTGAGCAGCGTCACCGCCTTCATGGGGTCGATGCCGAGCCCGCCAGCCGCCCGGGCCACGCCTTCACCGAGCGCGGCCATCTTCTCGGGGCTCCAGTCGACGACGTAGATGGTGAGCTTGGCGATGTCGGCGAACGAGCCGCCGGCGGCTGTGATCCCCGTGTCGAGGTTCCGGATGGCCTGCTCGACCTGGGCGGCGAGGTCGCCGGCGCCGACAGGGGTGCCGTCGGCATCGCGGGCCACTTGGCCGGAGAGGAAGACGAACCGGCTGCCGGTCGCCACGGCCACCTGGCGGTAGACGTCGGGCTTGGGCAGGCCTTCGGGGTTCAGCAGTTCGACGGTCATCGGGTTCTCCTCGAGTTCGGTGCTGCGTACTATAGCAACACTATGCTACTGTGCAAGCCATGCCGAGGAGCCAGTCGCCCGAGGTCCGCCGCGTCCTGATCGAGCGGGCCGCTGCCCTGCTCGCCCGACGCGAGGCGGTGACGCTCCGGTCGCTCGTGGCGGGCACCGGCGTGTCGACCATGTCCGTCTACACGTACTTCGACGGCATGCCCGGCTTGTGGGGCGCCGTCCGCCAGGAGGGCTTCCTCCGCCTGGCCGAGCGGCTCGCCGGCGTCGAGCGCCACCGCGACCCGGTGCGGCACCTGTCCGCCCTCGGCGTCGCCTACGTGCGCAACGCGCTGGACGGTCCCGACCTCTACCGGGTCATGTTCGACGCCAGCTGGGACCTTCCGGATCCCGCGGCCGCGGCAGCCGCGTTCGAGCCTCTCGTCGAGGGCGCCGGTCGGGCCCAGAAGGCGGGGCGGTTCAGCGCCGACACGACCCCGGTAGACATCGCCCTGCGCTACTGGGCCGACGGCCACGGCGTCACGTCGCTCGCCGTCACCGGCGTCCTGTCGATCGACGACCTCCATCGCCACGCGCCGGCCATGCAGGTCGGCCAGTTCGTCGTGGCCGGCGATACGCCGGAGCGGGCGCGACGCTCGGTGGCGGCCGCCTGGCGCGCCGCCGACGCATGATGACGTCCGGGCGACCGACCGGAGGACCACATGACCGAGCTCACAGGGTTCGCAGACCTCGTGCCCCTCGACCACGGGCTGTGCGTGGTGGTCACCCGCCGGGCCGACCACACGCCGCACTCCACGGTGGTCAACGCCGGCGTCCTGCCGCACCCGGTCACGGGCGAGCCGTCGGTGGCGTTCGTGGCTGCCGGGGGCACCCGCAAGGTCGTCCACCTACGGGCCGACCCGACCATCTCGGTGGTCGTCCGGGCCGGCTGGCAGTGGGCCGCGGTCGAGGGGCGGGCCGAGCTGATCGGCCCCGACGACCCCCACCCGGACGTCGACGCCGACCGCCTCCGCCGCCTGCTGCGCGAGGTGTTCACGGCCGCCGGCGGCAGCCATGACGACTGGGCTGCCTACGACCGCACGATGGTCGAGGAGCGGCGCACCGCTGTCCTCGTGGCGCCCACCCGGGCCTACTCGAACCCACCTGAGCCCGCTGCGATCGACGGCGATGTCATCCGGAGCCGGTGAGCTCGTCACCGAGACGCTCGACGACAGTGGTCGGCAGGTCACCGTGTGCGTCCCGCCGGACCCGCCCGAGGCGGTCGTGTCGCCGGCGACGGGCAGCTGATCTCGCAGCGGAGCGGGGTCTTCGAGGCAGCCGACAGGGCGAGGGCACGGTGGCGTCGACCCCGCGGCCCGTTACGTTGCCGGACCATGTCCTCCGGTCACACCGTCAGCACCCGTCCCTCCGACGACCACGTCGAGGTCGCCGTGAAGGGAGTGGTCGTCGCGACGTCCGATCGCCCCGTGCTCCTCGACGAGACAGGCATCCCGACCCGCTACTACCTCCCGCGCGACGACGTGCGGATGGAGCTGTTCCGGCCGACCACGTTTCGGACCCACTGCCCGTTCAAGGGCGACGCGTCCTACTGGTCGCTCGACCTCGACGGGGAGATCATCGACGGCATCGTCTGGTCCTACGAAACGCCCCTTCCCGGCGCCGGCGAGATCACCGGACACCTGTGCTTCTACCCGGACCGGGTCGACCTCAGCGTCACCCCGTCCACGCCTGCCAGCGAGGCTTGACCAGCGGACCCTCGCGAGCTGACACGCGGCCGGCGGTCGGTGGCAGTCGGTCGCGCTCAGATCCGGGTGGCGATCCAGAGCCAGGTTTCGTCATGGACCGACATCGCTCCGTCGGGAGACCGCTCGTCCAGAACCGCCCGGAGCTCTCTCAGCAGCTCAGCTCGCGGTCGTGCGCCCTGATCACGGGTGCATATCGTTGAGCGCTCACCTGGAGAGGGCTCGGATCACCACGGCTGGGGGAGGTTCTTCCTCAGGCGGGCGAGCGCTCGGGCGGTGAGGGATCGGAACGTCGCAGGTCGTACGCCGACGATCTTGGCGATCTCGGCCTCGGGCAGGTCCGCCCAGAACCGCAGCACCAGCACTGCGCGGTGCTTGTCGGAGAGGCGGGACAGGTGATCGAGCAGGATCGACGGCTCGCCGGCCGGTTCGATGTCTCTGACGACGTCGAGCCTGCGCAGCCCCGCCGGGCATTGCGCGTGCCGCAAGCGCCCCGAACAGCACGAGCCGGCATCACTGCCACAACTTCTGCCCAACATTGCTCACCAGGTCAGGCCCAATTGCCGATGCCCTTGAGGTGACCACGCTCGGGACGGAGGTTGTCGTGAACATCGAGCACCGGCTCTCTGTTGTTCTCAGGGAGTTCGCTCGCACGTTGCTGACTGACTTCTCCATCGAGTCGATCCTGGATCACCTGGTCCTGCGGATCGTCGAGGTCCTGCCCGTGAGCGGCGCGGGGGTGACGTTGATCTCGCCTGGTGCCTCGC
>JACDCH010000579.1 GCA_013694495.1 Acidimicrobiia bacterium
CCTGCGGGCCGCGTCGGCCGCCGCCGACCGGGTCGCGGCCCAACTGCACGCCGGCGAGATCCCCCTCGTCGGGCGCACCGAGGCCGAGGTGTCGGCCGACATCGGGCGCCGCCTGCTGGCCGAGGGCCACCACCGCGTGAACTTCGCCATCGTCGCCGCCGCCGCCAACGCCGCCAGCCCCCACCACGAGCCGGGCCCGACGGTGATCGGCGCCGGCGAGGGCGTGCTGTGCGACTTCGGCGGCACCATGGCCGCGCCCGACGGCGTGGGCTACTGCTCCGACATCACCCGCTGCGTGTGGACCGGCGGCGTCGAGCCCCCGGCCGAGGTGGCCGAGGTCTACGCCGTGCTCCACGACGCCCAGCGGGCCGCCTGCACCGCCGCCACCGTCGGCACCGCCTGCGAAGACGTCGACGCCGCCGCCCGCACCCCGATCGCGGCCGCCGGCTGGGGCGAGCGGTTCATCCACCGCACCGGCCACGGCATCGGCATCGAGGAGCACGAGGACCCCTACGTCGTCGCCGGCAACCGCACCCCGCTGGCCGCCGGCCACGCCTTCTCCGTCGAGCCCGGCATCTACGAGCCCGGCCGCTGGGGCTTCCGGCTCGAGGACATCGTCGTCGCCACCCCCACCGGCCCCGAGGAGCTCAACCGGGCCGACCACACCCTCGTCCCCGTCGACGCCTAGCCCCACCGATCTCCCAATCGGGGGCAGCAATCGCCTCTCTGTGTCGATAGCTGCCCCCGATTCGGTGGGTTTGGGGGGTGGGGGCGGCCCGTTCGTAGCCTCGGCGGCCGATGATCCGGCTCGACGCCGCCACCGTGCTGCTGCAGTGGGCGGCGGGGGGCCTCCTCTTCCTCTGGGTCACCACCCGGCGGCGCGAGGTCGGCATCGGGTACGGCTGGTTGCTGCGGGGGACGAACCTGCTGCTGGCCGTCGGGGCCGTGGTGGTCGGCGTGCTGTTCGAGCCCGTGCCGGTGCGGGAGGTGGCCGCCGCCCTCACCGCCGTGGCTGCGGGAGCGGCGCTGGTGGTGTCGGTGCAGCGCCGGCGGGCGGGCGTGGCCGGGCAGCGGGCCGAGGCGGCCCGCAAGCAGGAGCGGGTGGCGGCGATGGTGAACGTGTCGGGCTACGAGGCCACCGGCATCGAGCGCGACGAGCAGACGTTCGACGGGGACGCGCCGGAGTTCCCACCGGCCCTCGACCTCATCGCCCCCGCCATCGCGATCGTCGGCTTGATCGCCGCCGGCATCGACGCAGCCGACGGCAACGCCCTCCTCGCCGTGGCCCGCACGCTCGTCGGCGCCGCCTTCCTGGGCGCCATCACCGACGCCATGCTCCTCGGCCACTGGTACCTCGTGCAGCCCGGCATGGCCCGGGGCCCGCTGCTCGAGCTGGTGCGCTTGGTGATGTGGGTGTGGCCGGCCGAGGTCGCCCTCCTGCTCGTGCCCACCGGCATGGCGTCGGTGTGGTCGGGTGCGGTCGACGACGGCTACGGCGGCACCCTCGGCTGGATGTGGGGGGCCTGCGCCGGGGGCACGATCGTGCTCGCCTTCGTCACGCGCGCCGCGCTGCGGGAGCGTTACTACTCGGCCGTCATGGCCGCCACCGGCCTGCTCTACCTGGCCATCCTCACGGCCTTCGGCACGGACCTCGTGGCCCGCGCCGTGCTTGCCGGCTAGCCAACCGTCGCCGGATCGGGAACACTTTCCGCATGCCTCGACCCATCTGGAGCGGCTCGGTCAGTTTCGGGCTCGTCAACGTGCCCGTGAAGCTGTACTCCGCGGTGAGCCGCAAGAGCGTGAGCTTCAACCAGATCGACAGCCGCACGGGCAGCCGCATCAAGTACCAGAAGATCTCGGCGGCCGACGGCACCGAGGTGCCGAGCGAGGCGATCGTGAAGGGCTACGAGCTCCCGTCGGGCCAGTACGTGCTCATCGACGACGTCGAGCTGTCCACCCTCGACCCCGAGGCCAACCGGTCGATCGACATCGAGGAGTTCGTGAACCTCAGCGACATCGACCCGATCTTCTACGACGCCGCCTACTACGTCGCCCCGGACAAGGCCACCACCAAGCCGTACGCGCTGCTGGCCCGGGCCATGGAGGACACGGGCAAGGTCGGCGTCGCCCGCTTCGTCATGCGCTCGAAGCAGTACCTCTGCGCCATCCGGCCCAAGGACGGCAAGCTGCTGCTGTCCACGATGGTCTACGCCGACGAGGTCAACTCGTCGGCCGAGATCAAGGAGTACGAGGCGGTCGAGGCGGCCGAGCTCAACGACCGGGAGCTGGCGATGGCCAAGCAGCTCGTCGAGTCGCTCTCCACCGACTTCGAGCCGGGGCGCTTCGAGGACACCCACCGCCAGAAGGTGCTCGACCTCATCGAGCGCAAGGCCGACGGCGAGACCGGCCTCGTCGCCGTCCCCGAGGTCGAGACCACCGACAAGGTCGTCGACCTGATGGCCGCCCTCGAGGCGTCGGTGGCGGCGGCCAAGGAGGCCCGCAAGCGCCACCCCGCCGCCGGTGGCGCCGACGCCGAGGAGGACGCCGAGCCGGCCAAGAAGCCGGCGCGCAAGCGCAAGGCCTCCTGACCCCTTGCCCGGTCGCAGCACGGTCGTCGAGGTCGACGGCCGCCAGCTCAAGTTGTCGAACCTCGACAAGGTCCTCTATCCCGCCTCCGGGTTCACCAAGGCCGAGGTGGTCGACTACTACTCGCGCATCGCGCCGGTGCTCGTGCAGCACATCGGCGATCGCGGCGTCACGCTGCGCCGGTTCCCCGACGGCGTCGAGGCCGGGTCGTTCTTCGAGAAGCGCTGCCCCGGCCACCGGCCGGACTGGGTGCCGGTGTGCCTGGGCCCGGGCGACTCGGGCGGGGCCATCGGCTACTGCCGGCTCGACTCCCTGCCCGCCATCGTGTGGGCCGCCAACATGGCCGCCCTCGAGCTGCACGGGCCCATGGCCCGCTGCGCCGACATCGAGACGCCCACCATGGTCGTGTTCGACCTCGATCCCGGCGCCCCGGCCGACATCGTCGACTGCTGCGAGGTGGCGCTGTGGATCCGCGACACCCTGGCCGGCCTCGGGCTGCGGGTGTGGCCCAAGACCTCGGGGTCGAAGGGATTGCAGCTGTACCTGCCCGTGAACCGGCCCGGCCTCACCCACGAGCGGGCCTCGGGCTTCGCCCAGGCGGTGGCCCAGGTGCTCGAGAAGCACCACGGCGACCGGGTCACGTCGATCATGCGCAAGGACCTCCGGGGCGGGAAGGTCTTCATCGACTGGAGCCAGAACAGCCGGCACAAGACCACCGCCGCGCCCTACACGCTGCGGGCCCGCCCCCATCCGACCGTGTCGACGCCGGTCACGTGGGACGAGGTCGAGGCCGCGGCCGACGGCGCGCCGCTGTCGTTCGAGGCGCCCGACGTGCTGGCCCGGGTCGAGAACCACGGCGACCTGTTCGCCGACGTGCTCACGCTGGGCCAGGACATCCCGGCGGTCGGTTGACCGACCCACCTCCGGCCGCCGCCGGCGGCGCACCGTCCACGGCCCAGCGCCTCACCGATCTCGCCGACCGGGTGATCGGCGCCCGCAGCCCCAAGGTGCGGGCGGTGGCCTACGCGGTCGCCGTCGTGCTGTTCGTCGTCGCCGGCGTCGTCGGCTTCGCCTCGCTGCCGCCGAGGACCGAGGACGCCCGCCCCTGGCTGTTCGCCCTCGTCCTGCTGCTCGCTCCGCTCGTGAGCGTGGCCAACGCGGCCGAGTACGCCGTCACCGCCCGCTACGTCGGGTCTCGGGTCCGACCCGTCGACGCGCTCGCGGTGGCGGTGCTGTCGACCGCCGCCAACCTCGCCCCCCTGCCCGGCTCGGCGCTGGTGCGGGCCGCTGCGCTGCGCCGGCTCGGCACCGGCTATCGCAAGGCGGCGGGCGTCACCGTGGCCGCCAGCATCGCCTGGCTCGCGG
>JACDCH010000589.1 GCA_013694495.1 Acidimicrobiia bacterium
TCACAAGGCACTTCTGGACGACATCAGACGACACGAAGCAACCCCGCTGACCTGCGGTTTCGTTGAAGCGCCCTGGTCCGGATCGGCCTGAGCAGTTGCTTTGCAAGCAGGAAGTCGTGGGTTCGAGTCCCATCGCCTCCACCGCAAAAGCCTGTTCCGAGGCCTAGCGGGCAGCCTCGACCGACGGTTCGGTGGAACGAGAAGAACGAGCGGTGATGGCCTGGGTCCGGTTCCCGGACGGCTCCTGCCGCAAGGTCGAGCGCACCGAGAAGGCCGAGGCGCGACGCGACCTCGACGAGTTCCTCGCGCTCCGGGCCCAACAACTGGAACCTGGCCCACGCCGTCAGCGGCAGGTGACGTTCAACGAGGTGATCGACGAGTGGTTCGCGGCCGGCTGCCCCAACGTGTCGCCGTCGCGGACGTCGCGTCACGCCCGGGTGAAGGCGCCGGCGACGGTGGCCAACGCCGAGCAGATGCTCGGCACCCACGTGCGGACAGCCGTCGGCGCCCTGTGGGTCGACCGCACGTCGACCGAGCGACTCGAGTCGGTGTTCTCGGCGATGGCCGCCGCCGGCAAGTCGACGAGCACGATCGACCGGTCGTGGAATTACCTCAACCAAGCGTGCCAATACGGGCTGCGGCAGCGGCTCGTGAAGCGCAACCCGGCGGCCGATGTCCTGCTCCCGGCCCGCAAGCCGTCGAAGAAGCGGAAGAGCTTCACCCTCGAGCAGGCCGAACGGCTCCTGACCGACGCCATCCCCGCCGATACCCGGCCGGCGATGTGGCTCACGGCGCTGATGTGCGGCCTCCGACCCGGCGAGCTCGTCGGCCTGCGCTGGCCCTTCGTCGACCTGGACGGTGACGAGCCGACGATCGAGATCGCCGAGCGGGCGATGGAGGTCGGCAAGAAGTACACGGGCCAGGGGCCGCCGAAGACCGAGCGGGGCAAGCGCCGCATCGGTCTCCACCCGCTCCTCGTCGCCGCCCTGCAACGGCACCGGGAGGAGTCCGAGATCCTCGGCCTCTACGAGGACGAGGGCTTCGTGTTCGCCACCCGCAGGGCACGCCGATGTCGATCTCGAACCTGCGCCGGGCGTTCCGCCAGCTCTGCAGCAACGCCGGCATCGAGGGCGAGTGGACGACCTACGAGCTCCGTCATTCGTTCGTCTCGCTGGTCGCCGACCAGCTCGACGACCTCGTGAAGGTCGCTGACCTCGCCGGCCACATGGACACCCGCACCACCGAGGGCTATCGCCACCAGGTCCGTCCGTCCCTGCCGCACGCGATCGATGCGTGGAACCGGTTGCTGGCTCGTGGCGCCCAGTCCGAAGCAGTTGCGCCGTGAACCCGATCGTCCTGCGCGACGAGGAGCCGCCCGACGACGCCGTCGTCGTGATCCGAGGTGGCGAGATGACGGGTGAGTTCGTTCGCCGGACGGCGAACGACGCCCACGTCGAGCTCGGCATCTACGCCGTGTCCGTGTTCCTCACGCTCGACGCTGGTGTCGACGAGCTGTGCGCGGCCGAACCGTTCCTCGTTCGGTACGGCAAGGTGCGCCTCTCTACGGCCGGCCGCCTCCGCGCCGGCGGCTTCCCGCTCATCCCGACGCTCCAGCGCCCCCACTACGACGTCGTCCTGCCCGACCTCGAGCCGCCCACACTGCTCCGCCTCGACGACTGCTTCGACGCTCCGTTGACGAACCCAGGACGCGCCGAGTGACCCAGGGTCGGTCGGCGTACCCTTTCCCGGTCATGAGTTGGGATCTGTGGATCGACTACCTCCGCACGGACGGCGAGGGCCTCACGCACGGTTCGACCCACAACGCCGCCCCCGGTGTGCGACTCCTCGTTGGCCAGCACGTGGTGGTCGGCAACGAAGACGCGGATCCGGCCGTCGCACGAGTGGTCTCCGTCGGCGACGACGGCGTCGTCCTCGTCGCCGTGCTCCCTGGCCCGGTTGACGGCAATCGCTCGCTCTTGTGCGACCAACCAGCGACGACGTGAGCCCGCGCGTGGCGAGCATCGCCGCCGCGCGGAGAATCCCGACCCTCGAGGCCGCCGATCGCCTCGGCATCGAGGTTGGGGACGTTTACCGGATGATCGAAGACGGCCGCTTGACGGCGTCGTGGAACGGCCATCGGCTCTTCGTGTCGGTCGAACAGGTCGAGTCCCTCGCCAACACCATCCGGTAGCCCGCAGGTGCGAGAGGGCGCCCGATCAAGCTCAGCCCTCGGTCGTGCGGGCTTCGAGATCCTCGAGGTGGTTGGCGAGCGCTCGGAGCTGCGTCTGCCACTGCTGGAGGTCACCGACCGCGTGTCGGACCAGCTGGGTCTTGCGGACCTCGACCGCGTCGGTGACGCGGCGTTGAGCGTCGGTCAGTGGGTTGGGCCCGAGCTGCTCGAGGAAGGCCTGCAGCCGCAGCGTCAACATCGCGGCCTGCTCGTCGGTGCCGAACACGAGGTCGGCGAGGAGCGCGAGCGGGGCGCCGAAGCGCTTCGCGTCCGGAGTCTGGAGCTTCGTCGGCACGCCGGGTGAGGCCCAGGGCGGCGGTGGCATGAAGAACCAGGTGATCGGCAGGTCGAAGGTGCGGGCGAACGCGGTGATCTCGTCGGCGTCGAAGTTGCGGATCCGGCTGCCGTCGATGGATCGCTCTGCGGCGGAGTAGTTGGCGATCGACCACTTCGATCCGAGGTGGGGCTCGAGTGCGTCGATCGCCTGCTGCTGGGTCCACCCGCGCAACTGTCGGGCCTGCGCGAGGTTGTAGGCGACGACTTGGTTGGGGGTGAGACCGAAGTACAGCGGCACGTCTGGTTCGTGATGGGACGCCTTGGTCCGGGGCATGACGCAATGGTCTAGTACGGTACAGGACAGAATATCAACGCTGGACTTGACTTCGAGTTGCATGGCGCAATCTGGGGCCCGCGAAATCGCGGGTTCGTGGAGGTGTCAGTCGTGGGTCGTCGCAAGTTCTTCACCGTCGAGGAAGCCGCCGAGATCCTCGGCATCGGTCGCACGACCGCCTACGCCGACTCCGACTTCAGGTGACGATCCGTGCCCTCGCAGCTTCGGCGCTCGCGGCGGGGCTGATCGTTGCGCTCGGGGGTTGCGGCGAGGCCGACGACGGGGGTGTGTCGGCCGGCGACTCGGCGACGACGGTGACATCGGTGCCGGACGATGGGCCGATCTCGGTGCCGGAGTACTTCGGATCGGCGACGCTGACCTCGGTCGCACACCCGGACTGCCAAGAGGTCGTCGGCGGCGAGGACGTCACGATCGATGCCGCCGGGTACCTGCCGGAGGTCGAGGTCATCGTGTCGATGCAGCTCGTCGATGCCGAGGCCACCGTCGTCGCCAGGGTCACGAGCAGCGTCGACGGGACGGTGGCGGTCCCGGTCGCGATGCCGGACGCTCCTCCAGGGACGATCGGCGGCTTCGAGGTCATCGGCGACGGGGCGCGACGGCCTCCTCCTCAACGAAGCGTTGTTCGTCCTCGCTGAACCGGGTGCCTGCGACGAGTCCCCCTGATCGCGTCCGCGGCGTCGCCATCGGCCTGATCGCGATTCTGGGCATCGGGGCGTCGCTGGTCGTCGGCCTGATGGCGTTCGTCCTCCTGCCGGAGGTGGGGCTCTTCGGCGACGCGAACACCGGCTCCGAGCGGTTCATCGGTGTGCTCTGCGCGCTCCTCACCGGCCAGGCGCTCCTCGCCGGCGTCCACGCCACCGGCCTTGCCCGGCGCGATCGGATGGTCGTCCTCATGGGCGCGATCGCCGGCCTCCTCGTCACCGCGGTCGTGGCGCTCCTGGCGATCTGACGCAACGCACCGCGAACGGTGCGCCGCGCCGACCGTCGCCTCGAACTGATCCGGAGTATCGAGCCGCCTACGAGAAGGCCAAGGAGCGGATAGGCCAGATCGACCGGGTCATTCGCGCGCTCGGCGAGCGTCGCAACGAGCTCAACCTGACCAAGGCAGATCTCGCTCGGCGAGCGGGTGTGAAGCCCGAAGCGATCGGTCGGCTGACCCGACGGCGGCGGTTCACGAGCCTGCCGCTCCGAGTTCGGCGACGTAGTCGTCGAAGCGGTCGAGGCTCGACTCGAAGCCGGCCCGGTTCTCCGGGGTCAGGTACTCGGTGGGGACGTTCGTCTGGTGGGTCGTGACCTCCGTGCGCCCGTCGCCGAGGTCCCTGAAGGTGACGGTGGTGGTGAGGCCGCCCTCGACGTCGCGCTCGGTGAACACGAGGCGCGTGGGCCGCTCGATCGTCACGTAGAGGGCGTGCATGGAGTACTCGGTGCCGTCGTCGTCGCTGACCATGACGGTCTCGAAGGCGCCGCCGGGCCGGAGGTCGACGGTGATGTTCCCAACCGGTGTCGTGCTGCCCTTCGGCCCCCAGAACCGGGCGAGGTGCGCCGGTGTCGTCATGCAGTCGAAGAGCAATTCGGGCGGCGCCGCGTGCGTGCGGACGATGGTGAGCTCGCCGAGCGCCGTCGGGGGACTAGTGGGGCTGGTGGTGTCGGTCATGTGGGTGGGTGCTCCTTGGTCGGGTTGCTGCGTCGCAGGGCTTCCAGGTGCTCGTCGAGCTGATCGAACCGCTCGGTCCACACCCGGCGGTGGCGGGCGATCCAGTCGACGGCCCCGTCGAGCCGCTCGGGCTCGAGGTGGCACGGCCGGTACTGCGCCGACCGCCCCCGGGACACGAGCCCGGCCCGCTCGAGCACCTTGAGGTGCTTCGAGATCGCCTGCTGGGTCAGGTCGAACGGGGCCCGCAGCTCGTTCACCGTGCGGTCGCCCTCGGCGAGCCGGGCGAGCATCGCCCGGCGCGTCGGATCGGCCAGCGCGGCGAACGTGAGGCTGAGCTCGTCGTCGACCATCGTCACCGTGGGTTCCTTCCATACAACTTATCGGATGTACAACTTAATAGTTGTCTACATCGGAAACGGCCGACGGTCAACCCCCGTCGCGGGGATGCGTGATCAGGCGAGGCGGCGGATGAGCTCGGTGGCGGTGGTGAGCTCATCGAGGACCTCGGGGATCGGCTCGACGCCGAGCCCCGGACCGGTGGGCACCGGCAGGCGGCCGTCGTCGAGCACGAAGGGCGGCGTGACGTCGCAGTGGAAGTAGCGGTCGCTGGCGCTCGTGTCGCCCGGCAGTGTGAAGCCGGGGAGGGCGGCGAGGGCGACGTTGGCGGCGCGGCCCAGCCCGGTCTCGAGCATCCCGCCGCACCACACCGCCACGCCGGCGGCCCGGCACAGGTCGTGGATCCGCACCGCCTCCAGGTAGCCGCCGACCCGCCCCGCCTTGATGTTGACGATCGCGCACGCGCCCATGGCGATGGCGGCGGACGCCGACCGGGCCGAGGTGATCGACTCGTCGAGGCAGACCGGCGTCGCGATGCGCCGGGCGAGCTCGGCGTGGCCGGCGAGGTCGTCCTCGTCGAGGGGCTGCTCCACGAGCAGGAGGTCGAACGGGTCGAGGGCGGCGAGGGCCGCCCAGTCGGCCGGCGTGTAGGCGGCGTTGGCGTCGACCTGCAGGGCGACGGGTCCGAAGCGCTCCCGCACGGCGCGCACGGGCTCGACGTCCCAGCCCGGCTCGATCTTGAGCTTGATGCGGCGGTAGCCGGCGGCCAGGTAGCCCTCGACCTCGTCGAGCAGCTCGGAAATCGACGGCGCGATCCCGACGCTCACCCCACAATCGACGGTGTCCCGGGTGGCGCCCAGGGCGGCGCCGAACGACCGGCCCTCGGCTCGGAGCTCGGCGTCGAGGACCGCCATCTCCACCGCCGCCTTGGCCATCGGGTGCCCCCGCACCGGCGCGAGGAGCCCGGCCACCGCCGCGGCGCCGAGGTCGCCGGCGCCGAACAACCGGGGCAGGAGGTGCTCGCGCACCACGAGCTCGGCGCCGTCGACGAACTCGGGCGAGTAGAGCGGCTCGCGCATGGCGACGCACTCGCCCCAGCCCTCCTCGCCAGCGGCGCCGACGACGCGGAGGAGCAGCACGTCCTTGTGCACCTCGGTGCCGAACGAGGTGCGGAACGGTCGCACGAGCGGCAGGCCAACGCGCCGGAGCTCGACGGCGTCGATCCTCACTGCGCCGCCCCCGCCGGCTCGAGGACGTACCAGC
>JACDCH010000598.1 GCA_013694495.1 Acidimicrobiia bacterium
GCGTCAGATTACTCCCGCTGCTGACACCGCGTCAGCGGGACGGACCGGGATGCTCCGGACGAAACGCCCCTCGTCAGTGGCGTCAGTGGGCGGCGGCGCCGAGGTAGGCCGCGCTGAGCTCCTCCTCGAGGTCGGCCGGCTGGCCCACCGAGACGATGGTGCCGTGCAGCATGATCGCGGCGTAGTCGGCCACGCCGAGCACGGTGCGGGCGAACTGCTCGACGACGAGGATCGAGACGCCCTCCGCCGCCACCTGGGCGACGATCTCGTAGAGCCCCTCGACGATCAGCGGCGCCAGGCCCATCGAGAGCTCGTCGAGCAGGAGCAGCGCCGGGTCGACGGCGAGGCCGCGGGCGAGGGCGAGCATCTGCTGCTCGCCGCCCGACATCGTGCCGGCCAGCTGGTTGCGACGCTCCCCCAGCCGCGGGAAGCGCATGTACGCGACCTCCTCGACGCGGGCCTGGTCGGCGGTGCCGGCGAACGTGACCATGCGCAGGTTCTCGCGCACGGTGAGGTTCGGGAAGACGCCCCGACCCTCGGGGATCGTGCACACCCCCGCCCGGGCGAGCACGTCGGGGGTGGCCCCGTTGATGTGCCGGCCGGACACGTGCACGCAGCCCGACGTCGGCGTCATCTGGCCCGAGATGACCTTGAGCGTGGTCGTCTTCCCGCCGCCGTTGGGGCCGAGCAGGGCGACGACCGATCCCTGCGGCACCACGAGGTCGACGCCGTGCAGGACCTCGATGCGGCCGTACGCCGCCCGCACGCCGCGCACCTCGAGCAGCGGGGGCGGGGCCGCCTCGGTGGTGACGGCGCTGGGGGCGACGACGGGCGCCTCGACGGGCTCGACCGGCGCCGGTTCGGCCGGCTGCGCGGCGGTCCGCTTCCTCGGTCGGGCGGCGGCCACGGTCAGGCGGCGCCGAGGTAGGCGTCGAGCACGAGCTGGTTCTGCTGGATGTCGGCCGCGGTGCCGACGGCCAGGATGGCGCCGAAGTCGAGCACGTGGATCCACTCGCACACCTTCATCACGAGGGCCACGTCGTGCTCGACCATGAGGATCGCCGTGCCCGTCGCCGCGAGCTCGAGCAACAGATCGGCGAAGGCCTCGGACTCGGCGTCGTCGAGGCCCGACGCGGGCTCGTCGAGCAGCAGGACCCGGGGCTTCTGGGCCAGGGCCCGCCCCAGCTCCACGAGGCGGGCGAGGCCGGTTGGCATGGCATCGACCCGGTCGCCGGCCACCGCCCGGATCCCGACCCGGTGGAGGATCTCCTCGGCGACGGCGCGAGGGTCGCTGCCGTCGCGGGCCCAACCGCGGTGGATCTCGGCCGAGGTGAGGATGTTCTCGTAGGCCGTCTGCGAGCCGAACACCTCGAGGCGCTGGAAGGTGCGGGCGATGCCCTTCCGGGCCCGCTTGTGGGGCGGCAGGTTCGTGAGGTCGTCGCCGTCGAGGGTGACGCGGCCACCGGTCGTCTCCTGCAGTCCGGTGATGACGTTGAACGTCGTGGTCTTGCCGGCGCCGTTGGGGCCGATGAGGCCGGTGATGCGCCCGGCCTCCACCTGGAGGTCGACGTCGCGCAGCGCGTGGTTGCCACCGAAGTGGACGTTGACCCCACGGACATCGAGCAGCGGCGGCACGGCAGGCAGGAGGGTAGACCGGCTACACGGGCTCGGCGGCGAGGCGGGCGCCGAGGCTGCGGAGGTGCTCGGTGCCCGAGCCCAGTTGCAGCTCCATCACCTTGATCCAGCGGAAGTAGCGGTGGATGGGGTAGTCGACGTCCATGCCGATCCCGCCGTGCAGGTGCTGGGCGGCGTGGGCAACGCGGTGGCCGCCGTCGGCGGCCCAGAACTTGGCGATGTGGAGCTGCTCGGTGGCGGGCACGCCGGCGCCGAGGCGCCACGCGGCCTGGCGGGCGGTGAGGTGCACGCCCTGGGTGTCGATGTAGGCGTCGGCCATCCGTTGCCCCACCGCCTGGAACGTGCCGATGCGGACCCCGAACTGCTCGCGCTCGGAGACGTAGGTGGCGGTGATGCGGATGGCGCCCTCGCAGAGCCCGGCCACCGCCGCGCAGGAGAGGGCGGTCGAGATCTCGACGAGCCGGACCACGTCGGCGGCGTCGCCCACCTTGATGGCCGCCGCCCCGGCGAGCTCGACGGTGGCCTGGGGCAGGCCCCACATCGCGTCCTCAGGGACGATGGCGACGGCCGGCCCGGCCGGCACCAGGTACAGGCCGACGGTGCCGTCGTCGGTGGCGGCGTCGACGAGGAGGTGGTCGGCCTGCGCCGCCCAGACGACGGAGTGGCGGTCGCCGGTGAGCCGGCCGTCCGCATCGGCGCTGGTGGACGGCTGACCACCGGTGATGGCCCCCGGCTCGGTGGCCACGGCGACGACGGCCGTGCCGGCCGCCACCTGCCGCAGCAGCGCGCCGTGCGCATCGGCATCGATCCCCGCCAGGGCGATGGCGGCGGCGACGGTCGGCAGGTACGGCACGGGCACGACGTGGCGCCCGATCTGCTCGGCGACGAGGGCGGCCTCGAGGATCCCGTAGCCGCCGCCGTCCACCGCCTCCGGCAGCGCGATGCCGAGCAGGCCGGACTCGGCCAGCGTCGCCCACGCCTTCTCGAACACGGGGTCGCCGCGCTGCTCGTGGGCCCGCAGTGCGTCGGGCGGGCACAGGTCGGACAGGATCTTGGCCGCCAGCTCGGCCAGGGCCGACTGATCCTCGGAGAGGGTGAAGTCCATCGTGGTTCCTCGTGCCGTCAGTGCCGGGGGACGCGCGGGAGGCCGAGCCCGAACAGGGAGATGAGGTCGCGCTGCACCTCGTTGACGCCGCCGCCGAACGTGAGGATCAGGGCACCCTGGATCCCCCGCTCGATGCGGCCGGCGAGCACCGCGCCAGGCGAGCCCTTGCGCAGCGACGCCGCCGGTCCGAGGATCTCGGCCAGCAGCTGGTAGGCCTCGCACGACAGCTCCGTGCCGAAGACCTTGACCGAGCTGGCGTCGGCCGGGTTGGCGCCGCCCGACGACGCCACCTTCCAGCCGATCACCTGGAGGTACTCGAGCTTGGCCTTGACCCTGGCCAGATTCAGCTGCACCCACTCCTGGTCGACGACGCGGCGCCCGCCGGGCAGCTTCGTCTCCTGGGCCCAGCGGATCGTCTCCTCGAACGTGCGGGACAACATCCCCGGCGGCGCCAGCGACACCCGTTCGTAGTTGAGCTGGTTGACGATCAGATCCCAGCCCCGGTTGAGGCCGTACACGATGGCGTCGTCGCCCACCCGGACGTCGTCGTAGTAGGTGTTGAACGTCGAAGCGTTCACCATCGTGTTGATCTTGGTGTAGCTGAAGCCGGGGTCCGTCGTGGGGACGAGGAAGATCGAGATTCCCTTGTGCTTGGCGGCATCCGGGTCGGTGCGAGCCGCCAGCCAGATGTAGTCGGCGTAGCTCGCCAGCGACGTGTAGATCTTCTGGCCGTTGATGCGCCACTCGTCGCCGTCCTTGACCGCAGCGGTGCGCAGCGACGCGAGGTCGGTGCCGGCCGTCGGCTCTGTGTAGCCGATGGCGAAGTGGAGCTCGCCGGCGAGGATCCTGGGCAGGAAGAACGACTTCTGCTCGTCGCTGCCGAACTCCATGATCGTCTTGCCGACCGTGTTGATGGTGAGGAACGGCAGCGGCGCACCGGCCCGCCAGGACTCGTCGGTGAAGATGAACTGCTCGATGTCGCCGCGGGCCTGGCCGCCGTACTGCTTCGGCCACCCGAGCCCGAGCCAGCCGTCGTGGCCCATCTTGCGTACCGCCTCGAGGCTCGCCGGGCCGCCGGTCTCGCCTCGCGCCACCTCGTCCTGCACCTCGGGCGTCATGAGCTCCGCGAAGTACGCCCGCAGCTCCCGCTTGAGGGCTTCCTGCTCGGGTGTGTACGCGATCAGCACGCTGGTACCGCCCCCCCATGGTCGGCTCCATCGAAAATGGAACGTGTTCCATTCTTGGCCGGGCCCGACCTTTGTCGTCAAGCCGCGCCTGGCAGGATGAAGGGGCCGAAATGCAGAATCTGATACCGTGTCAGATTCCGTGTTCCGGTCGAGGGGGAGGGCCCGGGGGATGCGAGGCCGATTCGTCGTACCACTGCTGCTGGCCTGCGCGCTCCTCACCGCGGCGTGCGGGGCCCGGCTGACCGAGGAGCAGGTCGCGGCCGCCAGCGCGAGCGGCGCCGCCACCGGCACCGGGACCGGGACCGGCACCGGGACGGGAACCGGCA
>JACDCH010000635.1 GCA_013694495.1 Acidimicrobiia bacterium
GACGAGCTCGGGGCCGGCCGGGCCGAGCCCGACGATCGTGAGCCGCCCGGTCACCCGGCGGGCGCGACCGGGACGGTGGTGGGGTCGCCGGTGGCCTCGATGGCGGGCCGGTCGATGCTGCCGTTGGTCGGGTTCCAGGTGCCGTAGCGGTCGTCGATGTCGATGACGGCCGCGTCGACCTCGCCCTGGAAGAACGTGCCGAAGGCGGCCTGGACCTCGTCGGCCAGGGCCTGGGCGACCTGCTCCTCGATCTCCTCGAACGTCGGCACTTCCCGGCTGCTGACGAGGATGAGGTGGAAGCCGAACTCCGTCTGCACCGGCGGGCCCACCTCGCCGACGGGCTGGGTGAAGGCGGCCTCGAGGAACTCGGGGACGATGCCGTCGGCCTGGGTGAGGCAGCCGAGGTCACCGCCGTTCTCGGCTGCGCTCGGATCGGTGGAGCGGGCCTGGGCGGTCTCGGCGAAGTCGGCGCCGTCCTCGAGCAGCCCGGCCACGTCTTCGGCCTCGGCCTCGGAGGCGAGGAGGATGTGCGACGTGCACGCCGTCTCGACCTCGAACTGCTCGCGGTTCTCCTCGTAGTACGCCTCGACGGCGTCGGGGTCGACGCAGGGGCGGCCCACGAGATCGCCCTGCAGGGCCAGGACGGCAGCCTCCCGGGTGACCAGCGTCTCGCGGTACTCGGCGTCGAACGCCTCGAAGATGGCGGCGCCGTCGCCCGTGGGTGACAGCGGCCCCAGCCGGCTGATGGCCTGGTCGCGAGCGGCCTGGCGGCAGCCCTCGTCGGAGGCGATGCCGCGCTCGTCGACGGCGTTCAGCACGAGTTGGTACTGCACCTGCAGGGCGAGGGTCTCGTTGACGAAGGCGCTGTCGAACGTGCCCTCCTCGGCGCCGACGACGGCGGCCACCTGCTCCTCGTAGCCCTGGAGGTAGGCCTCGTTGGCGCCGATCGCCTCCAGCTCGTCGACGACGGCTTGCTGGGTGATCTCGACGCCGTTGACCACGGCGGCGGGCGGGGTGGTCCCGCCCCCGCACGCCGCCCCGAGCAGGGCGACGGCGACGGCGAGCAGCGCGATCGGTCGAACGGGTCGCATCGGGCGGATGACGTTAGGCGCCGCGCCCCGCCCCCTCGACATCAGCATCAGCCATGCCGGCCGGACGGGTCAGGCGGAGGCGGTGGCCGCGACCGGAGCGGCGTCCGCCCCGGGCGGGACGAGCTGCTGCAGGAGGGTGACGATGCCTTCGGCCATGGCGTCGCGGCGCACGACCGGCAGCTGGAGCTGGCCGAGGTCGGGCTTGTAGATCGCGCCCTTCACCAGCCGCTTCAGCCGCACCTCCTCGCTCACCTTGAGCTGCACGGGCGCCAGCCGGACGATGAAGGCGGGGCCGCCGAAGCCCGGGCCCTTGGCCACGTTGACCTCGGTGGCGCCGATGCGGGCGCACTCGGCCCGGACCCGGGCCACGTCGAGCAGCGCGGCGGCCTCCGGCGGCGGGGGGCCGTAGCGGTCGAGCCACTCGGCGTGGATGTCGTCGACCTCGGCCTGGGTCGTGACGGCCGCCAGCCGCCGGTAGGCCTCGATGCGGAGGTCTTCCCTGGGCACGTAGTCGGGCGGCAGGTTGGCGGCCATCGGCAGGTCGATCTTGATCTCGGCCGGCTCCCGGGGCGTCTCGCCCTTGAGCTCGGCCACGGCCTGGGTGACCATCTCCACGTAGAGGTCGTAGCCCACGGCCGCGATGTGGCCCGACTGGCTCTCGCCGAGGAGGTTGCCGGCGCCCCGGATCTCGAGGTCGCGCATGGCGATCTTGAACCCGCTGCCGAGCCCGGTGGCCTCGCCGATGGTCTTGAGCCGCTCGTAGGCGGTCTCGGAGAGCGAGACGTCGGCGGGGTGCAGCAGGTAGGCGTAGGCCCGCTGGCCCGACCGCCCCACCCGGCCCCGGAGCTGGTGCAGCTGGCCCAGCCCGAGGCGGTCGGCCCGGTCGACGACGAGCGTGTTGACGGTGGGCATGTCGATGCCCGACTCGATGATCGTGGTGCAGACGAGCACGTCGAACTCGCCGTCGGCGAAGTCGAGCACCACCTTCTCGAGGCTGCCCTCGTCCATCTGCCCGTGGGCCACGGCCACCCTCGCCTCGGGCACCAGCTCCCGCACCCGGTTGGCGGCCCGCTCGATGTCGTGCACGCGGTTGTGGACGAAGAACACCTGACCCTCACGCAGCATCTCCCGGCGGATGGCCTCGGCCACGGCCCGGTCGTCGTCGTCGCCGACGTAGGTGAGGATCGGCTGGCGCTCGGCCGGCGGCGTGTGCAGCAGCGTGAGGTCGCGGATGCCGGTGAGGCTCATCTCGAGCGTGCGGGGGATGGGCGTAGCGGTGAGGGTGAGCACGTCGACGTCGGAGCGGAGCTGCTTGATCCGCTCCTTGTGGATCACGCCGAAGCGCTGCTCCTCGTCGATCACGAGGAGGCCGAGCCGCTTGAACTCGATGTCCTCCGAGAGGAGGCGGTGGGTGCCGATGACCACGTCGACGCTGCCGTCGGCCAGGCCCTTCACGACGGCCCTCGCTTCCCCCGGCGTGAGGAAGCGGCTGAGCACCTCGACCCGCACCGGGTAGTTGGCGAAGCGGTCGCCAAAGGTCTGGTGGTGCTGCTGGGCCAGCAGCGTGGTGGGCACCAGGACCGCCGCCTGCTTGCCGTCCTGCACGGCTTTGAACACGGCCCGCACGGCCACCTCGGTCTTGCCGAAGCCGACGTCGCCGCACACGAGGCGGTCCATCGGCTGCGGGTTCTCCATGTCGGCCTTGACGTCCTCGATCGCCGTCAGCTGGTCGGGCGTCTCGGCGTACGGGAATTGCTCCTCCATCTCCCGCTGCCAGGGCGAGTCGGGGGCGAAGGCGTGGCCGGGCTGGTGCACGCGCTTCTGGTAGAGCAGCACGAGCTCCTGGGCGATCTCCCGCACCGCGCTGCGCACCCTGGCCTTGGTCTTCTGCCACTCCCCCCCGCCGAGGCGCGACAGCGTGGGGCTGTCGCCGCCGGTGAAGTGGCGCACCGCGTCGATCTGGTCGGAGGGGACGTAGAGCTTGTCGCCCCCCCGGTACTCGAGCAGGAGGTAGTCGCGCTCGACGCCGGCGATGGCCCGCTTGACCATGCCGCCGTAGGTGGCGACGCCGTGCTGGTGGTGCACCACGAAGTCGCCGACCTTGAGGTCGTCGAAGAACCGCTCGGCGTCCATGCGCCGCTTGCGGGGCGCCCGGTGCGTGCGGCGCCGCCCAGTGAGGTCGGCCTCGGCCAGGATCGCCACCCTGATGGCGGTGAACACGGCGCCCCGCTCGAGCGGGCCGACCACCGTCTCGACGTCGACGCCCCTATCGCGCAGCAGCGTGCGGATGCGGTCGACGCTGGCCCCTGAGTCGGCCACGGCCACGATCTTGAAGCCGGTGGCGGCCAGCCGCTTCAGCTGGGCGACCAGCCGCTCCCCGTCGCCCGCCGGTTGCTCCCACGGCGTGGCCGTGACGGTGACCACATCGGGGGAGTCGGGCACCGACGTGATCGTCCACGCCGGCGCGTCGGTGTCGGACAGGAGCCGGTCGAACGGTAGGTGCAGGGCGGGCCAGGACTGGTCGCCGTCGTGGGTCGCGCCCCAGGTGCGGGCCAGCGTCGTCGCCAGGTCGGCCTCCTCGGCGGCGATGTCGGCGGCCCGGTCGCGCAGCCGGCGAGGCTCGACCAGCACCACCTGCGCCTCGGCCGGCAGCAGGTCGGTGAGGAGCCGGCCCTCGGGCGCGAGCCACGGCAGCCACGACTCCATGCCGTCGAAGATCAGCCCCTCCGACAGTCGCTCCCACTGCTCACGCCCCCACGGCTCCGCCCCGACCAGCTGCACGGCCCGGGCCCGCACCTCGGGGGTGGGCAGCAGCTCCCGGGCCGGCAGCACCACGACCTCGTCGAGGTCGACCGTGGAGCGCTGGTCGGCGACCGAGAACTCCGTGAGCCGGTCGACCTCGTCGCCCCACAGGTCGATGCGCACCGGCCGGTCGGCGGTGCTCGGGAACACGTCGACGATCGAGCCCCGCACGGCCACCTCGCCCCGGGCCTCCACCTGGTACTCCCGCCGGTAACCGGTGGCGATGAGGCGGTGCAGCAGGTCGTCGGGGTCGAGGGTGTCGCCGGGGCGGACCACGACGGGCTCGACGTCCTCCACGTGGGGGCCGAGGCGCTGGACG
>JACDCH010000638.1 GCA_013694495.1 Acidimicrobiia bacterium
GGCACCGAGGCCGCAGTCGTGCGCTGCGAGGGTGACCCCGCCGTGCTCGTCCCTGCCCTCCTCGCCGCCGCCGGCGCCGCCGGCTACGACGCGGTGTGGTCCCCGTGGACGCCCGGGACGGGCGATCCCGACACCGTCCACCAGCTCCTCGCTACGCCGCTGGGGTGACCGAGCTCGGTCAGAGCATCCCTGCGGCACGCTGGAGCTCGCGGTTGACCTCCCAGGTCACCTGTTCGAAGGCGTCCACCATCTCCTGCTTGATGGGCAGGGTCGTGTTGGACTCGTCCACCTCGGGGAAGCCGAGCCAGGTGACGAGCGAGCCGATGTACGCGGGGTCGAGCGATCCCTTCTCGACATTGACGAGGGGGCTGGAGTCGTTGTCCGGTGAGAGGTGGGCGCGGATGCGCCCGTCGAATCCCTGGATGGCCTGGCGGAGCCCGGCGCCGGTCGCCGCCTGGATCTCGGGGATGGCTGCGAACAGCTTGGCCCTGGCGTCGGCCATGGTCATGTGCTTGTTGCCCATGGCTCCCTGGACGAGGCCCAAGAGGGTGGCGGCGTCCTCGATGACGCCCATGCCGGTCGACACGCCGGGCAGGTGCTTGGCCGTCGCCTGCACGAACGCGAAGAGCACAGGGGCGGTGTCGAACGTGGCGTCCACGTCGGCGTACTCGGCCGCCACCATCCCCTCGGCCTCACGTCCCCACTCCTCCACCGCCTGCACGGCGAGGCCGAGCCACGTGTTCACCCGGCCGATGACACCGGCGGCCACGAGCGACGCGAGGTTCTCGTCGTCGTAGTACTCGTCGCCGTCGGCGTCCTGGGGCGGGCGGTCGGGCTGGGTCACCTGGAAGTGCACCGACTTCTGGTTGTGGCGCTCCTCGGACTCGGGCACGGCGTGGGTCGAGTCGAGCAGGCAGTAGATGTGGTGGGCGCCTTCGGTGAGGGGGTCGTGGGGCCAGCGGACCCAGTCGTCCTCGCCGGGTCCCAGGCCCCGGGTGTCGAAGTTGGCGTATTCCTGGTTGTCGAGCTCGAAGCGGACAGCGAACGGGCCGGTGCCCTCGTCGCCCACGTTGTGGCAGTTGACCAGGAAGGCGACCGGTTGGCCGACCTCAGCGTGGTAGGGGTCGGTGACCAAATCGGCGATGCGCAGGTCGGCGGGCATGTGTTCCTCCTCGGGTGGGGCGGTCCAGTGCCGCCATGGGAAGGGCGTGCCACCGGTGTGCCACGGGCTGGCACAACCCAGGCGGTCAGCGCGCGGCGCGGGCGGCGATGCGGGCCTGGACCTCCGGGCGGCGCAGCGGGGGCACCGTCGCCGGAGGCTGGCGGCGGGGCGGCAGGCTGAGCAGGAGGATGCTCGTGGCCTCGGTGACCTGGGCCACGGCCCGGGCGAACGCCTCCTCGGCGCCAGCCGGGGGCTGGCGCAGGCCGCTGACCTTGCGCACGTACTGCAGCGCAGCGGCCTCGATCTCGACGGCGGTGGCCGGCGGCTGCAGCCCCCGGAGCTCGGTGATGTTCCGGCACATGGCGACCAACGGTAACGGCGACCGGGCGCCGCCGGGTCGGTTGCGGAACGAAACGAATCAGTTGCGGTTCGAAACTCGCTGCCGCTACGGTTGCCCGCCCATGGGGGCCGAACACGTCGACTGCTCGATCGCGGCGACGCTCGCGTTCGTCGGCGACCGGTGGTCGCTCCTGATCCTACGCGACTCGTTCCGCGGCGTCCGCCGCTTCGGGGACTACTGCGCCGACCTCGGCATCGCCCGCAACGTGCTCGCCGACCGGCTCGACCGGCTCGTCGACGCCGGCATCCTGCACCGGGTCCCGTACCAGGAGCGGCCCGTCCGCAACGAGTACCGGCTCACCGAGAAGGGCCGCGACCTCTCCCCCGCTCTCATGGCCCTCATGCGCTGGGGCGACCGCTGGGCGGTCGAGGGTGCCCCTCCCACGATCCTCGTCCACGACGCCTGCGGCGAGGAGCTCGAGCAGCTCGTGCGCTGCCCCCGCTGCGCCGTCGAGGTCAGCCCGACCCACATCAGGAGCCGACACCCCGCATGACGGAGAATTCGTTGCTCGACCTCCCCCGGGCCGAGCTCCTCGCCAAGGCCGCTGCCTTGCGGGACGCCGCCCACGGCACCCGGATCACCTTCAGCCCCAAGGTGTTCATCCCCCTCACGATGCTGTGCCGCGACCGGTGCGGCTACTGCACGTTCGCCAAGCCCCCGGCCCGCCTCGACTCGCCCTACCTCACGCCGGAGCAGGTGCTCGCCATCGCCGTCGCCGGCGCCCGGGCCGGGTGCCACGAGGCCCTGTTCACGCTGGGCGAGGCCCCCGAGGACCGCTACCCGGTGGCCGCCGAGTGGCTGGCGTCGAACGGCTACGGCTCCACCGTCGATTACCTGGTCGCCATGGGCCGCCTCGTCCTCGACGAGACCGGCCTCCTCCCCCACGCCAACGCCGGCGCCCTGACCGCCGACGAGCTCGCCCGCCTCCGCACCGTCTCCCCGAGCCAGGGGATGATGATCGAGTCGCTGCGCACCGACCTCGACGCCCACCGCGGCGCGCCGGACAAGGTGCCGGCCCGCCGCCTTGCCACTCTCGAAGCGGCCGGCGAGCTGGCCATCCCGTTCACCACCGGCATCCTCGTCGGCATCGGCGAGGGCCGGGCCGACCGGCTGGCCGCCCTCGAGGCCATCGCCGCCAGCCACCGGCGCCACGGTCACGTGCAGGAGGTGATCGTGCAGAACTTCCTGCCGAAGCCCGGCACCGCCATGCACGCTGCCGCGCCCTGCCCCCGCGACGACTACCTGGAGGCGATCGCGATGGCCCGCCTCGTGCTGCCGCCCGAGGTCCACGTGCAGGCGCCGCCGAACCTGTCCGGCGAGACCGAGCTCGCCGCCCTCATCGGAGCAGGCATCGACGACTGGGGCGGCGTATCGCCCGTCACCGCCGACCACGTCAACCCCGAGCGACCGTGGCCCGGCCGCGAGCGCCTGCGGGCCGCCACCGAGGCGGCCGGCTTCGAGCTCGCCCCCCGCCTCACGGTGCACCCCGCCTTCGCCCTCGAGCCGGCCCGCTGGCTCGACCCCGGGCTCGTGTTCGCCGTGCACGAC
>JACDCH010000653.1 GCA_013694495.1 Acidimicrobiia bacterium
GCGGCCAAGAGGTTCGGGTACGCCTTCTGGGCCCGGTAGTTGGCCACGGTGACCACGAGGACGTCGTCGTCGCCGATCCCGAGCTCCGTGCGGACCCGGCCCCGCTCAGGGGCCGCGGCCCGGATGCGCTCGATGTCGACACCGTGGAGGAGCACCTCGCACCGGTCGCGAGCCCGCGGCGACATCGAGTCGCGCGCCTCGGAGGAGACGGCCAGCGTGAGGTCGTCGAGCGGCGCCGTGATCCCGTTGACCAGCCGCGTCGGCCACGCGAAGGTCGGCCAGGCGTTGTGCTCGGTCGTGACCATCGCCGGACGGCGCCGGGGACGGATCGTACGGACGACCACGCGGGCCGCCGCCGCGAGCAACGGGGAGTGGGCGTGGACGACGTCGAAGCCCCCGCCGACGACGGCGCGCCGCAGGTCGAGGAGCCACGGCCGCCCGGCGCCGAGCAGCCGGACGTCGACGCCGAGGTCCTCGAGCTCGGGAACGAGCTGGTCCTTGGCCGCGACGACGTAGGCGACAGCCGGCCGGATGTCGGCCGGGAGGGAGGCGGCGAGGGACACCAGCAGCCGCTCCGCGCCGCCGGGCCCGAGGCCCTTGATCAGCCAGAGCACCCGTATCGGCACCGCTACGCTCCTGGTCGGTCGACGGAGGGGTGGACGGTAACCGTGTGTGGCATCGCCGGCGTGGTGGACGCCAACCGCGACACCCCCGCACCGGAGCTGCTCGCGGGACTGGGGCGCATGGTGACCACCCTCGTCCATCGCGGCCCGGACGCGGAGGGGTCGTGGGTCGACGCCGAGGTCGGGGTCGCCCTCGGGTTTCGCCGCCTGGCGATCATCGACCTGACCGAGACCGGGGCCCAGCCGATGCGGTCGGCGTCGGGCCGCTGGGTGGTCGTGTTCAACGGAGAGCTCTACAGCCACCGGACGATGCGGGCGCGCCTCGAGGCCGAGGGCGAACGGTTCCGGGGCCGCTCCGACACCGAGGTCCTCGTCGCCGCCATCGACCGCTGGGGCCTCCGGCCCGCGCTCGAGGAGGCGAACGGGATGTTCGCGCTGGCCGCGTGGGACCGGGCCGAGCGCCGCCTCCTCTTGGCCCGCGACCGACTCGGGGAGAAGCCTCTCTACTACGGGTGGGCCGGTGGTCGCTTCGTGTTCGCGTCCGAGCTCGCCGCGCTTCGGGCGTGCCCCGGGTTCGACGACACGGTCGATGACCATGCCCTCGCCGGATACCTGCGCCTGACCCACGTCCCCGCGCCGCGCACGATCCACCGCGGCGCCCGGACCCTCCCCGCGGGCCACCTCCTCGAGATCCGGGCGAACAGCCTCCGGCCCGGCGAGTGGCCGCCGCCGACGCAGTGGTGGTCGCCGGGACGGGCCATGGCCGAGGGGCTGGCCTCGCCGTTCGCGGGCTCGATCGACGACGCTGCCGAGCAGGCCCATGCGCTGCTGGCGGATGCCGTCGCCATCCGCCTCGACAGCGACGTGCCGCTCGGTTGCTTCTTGTCCGGCGGGCTCGACTCTTCCCTCGTCACCGCGCTCACGGTGCAGGCCCGGGCGGACCCGGTTCGCACCTTCACCGTCCGCATGCCCGAGCTCGGCTTCGACGAGAGCGAAGACGCGGCCCGGGTGGCGACGCACCTGGGCACGCGCCATGAGACCATCGACCTGACCGTGGCCGAGGCGTTGGCTGCCGTCCCCCGCCTGCCCGCGATGTACGGCGAACCGTTCGGCGATCCTTCGGCGCTGCCGACCGCGCTGGTGTGCAGCGCCGCTCGACGGGCGGCAACGGTGGCGCTCGGCGGCGACGGCGGCGACGAGATGTTCCTCGGCTACAACCGCTACGTCCTCGGCGACCGCCTGTGGCGCCGCGTGCGCCGGGTTCCGCTTCCGCTCCGGGCAGCCGCGGCGCGCGTGGTTGCCCTCCCGTCGCCGGCCACGGTCGACCGCCTGGCGACCCTGGCCCCGGGGCCGCGGCGGGTGCGGAACCCGGGCGACAAGCTGCAGAAGCTGGCGCGGGTGCTGCGGGCTCCCGACGGACAGGCGGTGGGCGACGCCCTGGTCGAGGAGTGGCGGCCAGAGGACATCCTCGCCCACCCGCCGGCGACGGGACCGTCCCCGCCGCCGCCCGGCGGGCCGTCGGGCTTCATCCCGGCGCTCGCGCACCGCGACCTCGCCACGACCCTTCCCGACCAGATGCTGGTGAAGGTCGACCGAGCCTCCATGGCGGTGGGGCTGGAGGTGCGCTCGCCGCTGCTCGACCATCGGCTCCTCGGCCTGGTCTGGTCGATGCCGCTGGCCTGGCACCTCGACCAGAGCGGCGGCAAGCGGGTGCTGCGGCGGGTGCTGCTCGAGCACGTGCCGGCCGGGCTCGTCGACCGGCCGAAGATGGGGTTCGACCCGCCGATCGGCACCTGGCTCCGGGGCCCGTTGCGGGAGTGGGCATCCGACCTGCTCCACCCGGCCACGGTCGACGCCGCCGGCCTGCGGGCCGACGTGCTCAGAGAACGGTGGGACGAGCACCAGAGCGGGCGCCGCAACCACGACTACGCGCTCTGGACCGTCCTGCAGTACCTGGCCTGGCGGGCGTCGCCGTGAGCGACCTGCTCATCCGCGACTACGACGACGCCGACGAGGACATCGTCCTCGAGCTCCTGGCGGGCAGCCTGGGTTGGCTACCCGACGCCGGCCACCGCGAGTTCTTCCGATGGAAGCACCTCCAGAACCCTGCGGGCCGCTCGGCGATGTGGGTGGCGGAGTCCGCCGGCCAGATCGTCGGCTTCCGTTCGATGCTGCGGTGGGTCTTCGACGTCGACGGCGCCGAGGTCCACGCGGTGCGCGCCGTCGACACGGCGACGGCCCCGGCGGCCCGGGGCCAGGGGGTCTTCCGGGCCCTGACCCTCCACGCGGTGGCGGCGCTGACTGCCGAGGGCGTCGGTTTCGTGTTCAACACCCCGAACGACCAGAGCCGCCCTGGGTACCTCAAGATGGGCTGGATCGAGCTCGGTCGTCCGCCGGCGGCGGCCCGGCCGAGCGGCCCTCTCGGCGCCCTCCGCGCGGCACGCAGCCGAACCCCAGCGGAGCTCTGGTCGCTACCCAGCGATGCCGGGGTGGCTGCCACGGAGGGGTTGTCGGGCGCGCTTCCCACCGGCCCGCAGTCCCTATCCGGCCTCGCCACCCGACGCCGCGCCGAACACCTCCAGTGGCGGTACGGGCTTCCCTCATTGTCGTACCGGGCGCTGCGCCGCGACGACGGCATCGCCATCTTCAGGCTGCGCCGGCGAGGCCACGCCACCGAGGCGGCGGTGTGCGAAGTGCTTGCCGACGACGACGACGGCGCCCGTCGGCTCGTCCAGGAGGTGGCGCGGGTGTCCGGGGCCGACCACCTGCTGCGCCTCGGGCGCGCCCACACGAGCTGGCGGGAGCTGCCGCTGCCTGGCGGCGGGCCGATCCTGACCTGGCGAGCCCTGGCGTCGACCACACCCGTCGAGCTCAGCCGGTGGCGGCTGTCGCTCGGCGATGTCGAGCTTCTCTAGCCGCGACGGCCGGGGGCGTCGATGACGGCATCGATGATCTCGGCGACCGCATCTTCGAAACGATCGAAGCCGAACCGTTCATGGGCTCGAGCCTCCGCCTGCTCGCCGCGACGGTGCCTGTTGTCGGCATCGGCGAGCAACCCGCTGACGGCTCGGGCCATGGCGTCGACGTCTTCGGGCGGGACAAGGATGCCGCTCTCACCGAGCTGCTCGGGTATGCCGCCGACGGCGAAGGCGACGATCGGGCGGGCGAGCGTCATCGCCTCGAGCACCACCAGCGGGAAGGCATCGGCTCGCGAAGGGACCACGACGACGTCCATGGCCGCCAGCTCCGGCACCGCGTCGGCCACCTCCCCGACGAGCTCGACGCCGGGCACGCCGGCGGCCTGCGCGCGAGCGCTGTCGTCGGCCGCGCCCACCCAGCGGAACACCGCCGGCTCTCCGCTGCCGTCGGCAAAGCGGCCGGCGAGCTCGAGGAACAGGTCGAACCCCTTGCGGGGGTCGGCGCTTCCGCACGCCCCCACCACCAGGCGGCCGTCGACCGGCACCCGACGCGGCTTCGACCCGGCCCGGGCGGCGATCTCGTGCTGGTCGACGAGCGACGGGAGCAGCCCGATGTCGTCGAGCGGAACCGACGTCGCCTCGGCGAGGTCGCGACGGGCGGCGTCCGAGCAGGCGACGAGGCGAACCCGGCCCCAGCGGCCGTCCAGGCCGTAGCGGCCGAGGATCGCGGAGGTCAGCGGTTCGAGCTCGTGGACGTGGAGCACCACAGGCACGCGGAGGCGCAGCGCCGGCCCCACCCAGCTCCCTGACATGACCGTGTTGGCCCACACGGCCGCCGGGCGCCGACGCAGCAGGACGAGCGCAGCGGCGGCGCCCTCGATGGCGCGGGCCATACGGGGGTGGTGCCGCGTGCGGGCCAGTGCCCGCGCCCGGCGCATCGGCTCGAACGAGCTCGCATCGGCCGCCGACCGCAGGGATCCCTCCAGCGGCCCACCCCACCGCAGGACGAGGCGGGTGGCCAGCCCGTGCTTGCGCAGCGCCCGCAGCACCGCCACGCCCACGACCGGCGCCCCGGTTCGCGACGCCTCGTGGCTCACCACGATCACCGCGCCCGCGCTCGATCCGCCGGACGGGGCCATCGTCAGAGGTAGACGGTGCGGTGACGGACGGACCCGCGGATGAGGCCGATCCGGAACCCGACGAGGAACACGGCGGCGGCGGCGTCGGCCTTCGAGCGAACCCGCACGAGCCGCCCGAACCCGGCGAAGTGGAAGCGCAGCGCGGAGCGCCAGCGGCGTCGAGGCATCCCCACCCCTCGATGCTCGCGGAAGAGGACCGGCCCGGCCTCGCCGTAGGTCGCTGCTTGGCGGAAGATGCCCTTCACATCGGACCGGTAGCGGTAGTGCACCACGGCGTCCGGGACGAACGTGAGTGGCACCCCGGCGAGCTGGAGGCGCCACGAAAGATCGACGTCGGTTCCGGCGGCGATGGACTCGTCGAACCCGCCGCTCAGGTCGTAGGCCCACCGCCGGAGCCCGATCGCGCACCCCGCGGCCGAGGGCAGGAACCCGAACGGGGTACCGACCCCGTCGGTCTGCGTGGGCGGGCGGCTCTCGCGCAGCCACGGCGGGTTCAACCGGTCGCAGTCGAGTCGAGCGGCGACGAAGGGGTGGCGCTCGAGGGCGCGCCACATCGTGGCGAGGTAGTCGGCGCCGACCACGTCGTCGGCATCGAGGAGCACGATGGCGTCGGCCGTGGTGGCGCGCAGGGCGGCGTTCATGGCCGCGGCCTGGCCCGGGCGGGCGGTGGCGTCGACGATCCGGAGGGGGAGGTCGGCGGCCGCCGGTCCCAGCCCGGCGACAAGGCCGGCGAGGTCACCCCCACCGTTGTCCGCCAGCACCAGCTCCCAAGGCCCGGGCACCGTTTGGCCTCGCAGCGCGCCGAGCTGGGCCGGCAGCTCGCGAGGCGCGCCGTGGACCGCGATGACGACGACGAGGTGCTCGATCGGCGTCGCCCGCTCGTC
>JACDCH010000021.1 GCA_013694495.1 Acidimicrobiia bacterium
CGGGGCGACGGCGAGCCCGGCGCCGGGCGCGAGGAGCTCCTGCGCCGCGCCCCGGTCGGTCGTGACCACCGGCGTGCCGCAAGCCATGGCCTCGAGGGCAGCGAGCCCGAACGTCTCGACCGGGCACGGCGCGGCGACGACCGCCGCCTCGGCGAGGAGCGCGGCCATGTCGGTCCGGCGCTCGACGTGGCCGAGGAAGTGGACGGGGAGCCTGACCGCGCGATGGCGCAGCGGTGCGAGCAGCGGTCCGGTCCCGGCGAGCACGACACGGATCGCCCGGCCCTGCTCGCACAGGATCCGGGTCGCGTCGACGACGATCTCCGGTCGCTTCTCCGCCGACAGGCGACCGGCGCACACCACGAGCGCAGGCACCTTCGGTCCTGCGGGGCGGAACGTGTCGAGGTCGACGCCGAGTGGGACGGTGCGGACGTCGACGCCGATGCGAGCGAACTCCTCGCCCGAGTACGCGGACGCACAGACGATGTCGTCGGCCCGGTCGGCGAGGTGGCGGTTCCACCGGTCGGCCGCGGCGACGAGGAGGCGACGGCTCGGGAACCGACGGGCGAGGATCCCGTCGAGCCGTTCGTGGGACACGAGCACGAGCCGAACGCCCCGCCGGCGCGCCACCCTCGCAGCGGGACCGACGAGGAGCTTGTCCGACACCTCGATCGCGTCCGGACGCAGACCGGCCAGCACGTCGACGAAGCGGCCGACACGCGTGATGACCCGGTAGCCCCCGGAGACGGCGGGACTGGCGATCGACACCGTACCGCCCTTCTCGGTGTCCGCCGCGCCCGGGACGACGAGGGTGACCTGGTGCCCGGCAGCCTCGTAGCCCGCCCGCAGCGCGTCGACTGCCGTGCGCAGCCCGCCCGAGGTCGGGCTGTAGAAGTTCGCCACCTGGACGATGTGCATCACGCCACCAGCCGCTCGTAGGTCGTCGGGCGCAGGCCCGCCTCGAGCGCGTCGTCGATTGCACGCAACGTCGCCTGGCGCAGCCCCGGCCGGTGGAGGTCCTCGGGATGCAGCGCGATCCGCACCGGAAGGTTCCGCTCGGCGCGCGCCCGAACGACCCGACCGACCATCTCGCGGCCGGCGGCCTCGCCCAGGCCGCCGGGGCGGTGGCTCATCGCTGGCGCATGCAGCCGCCGGCCGGTGCGCAGATCGAGCACTCGAAGGTGCGACGTCGAGTACCGGAACTCGAGCTCGCGCAGAACCGCGAGGCACGTCGGCGACGCCAGGTAGCCCGGCGGGGTCATGCCCACCGGCTCGAAGCCGGCTCGGCGCAGGAGGTGCAGCCCGGCCCCGAGCGTGCGGCGGGCCACGTCCCGTTCGATCGACCACAGCTCCGCGCACCCGCGCGCTGCGACCTGGCCGGTCACCTGGCGCCACCACGCGCCCCCGGGCCAGGCCCGGTGCATCCATCCGTGCTGGGCGACCTCGTCACCACCCGCGACGCGCTCGTGGAGCCATGTGGCCAGCTCGTCTCCGGGCTCGAACGCGGGCGACCTCCACGGGCCGGGCACGACCAGCAACGTCGCCGGCACGCCCCGCTCCTGCAGATCTCGCGACCAGCGCGACGACTCGGCCAGCGTCGCCGGCGCGACGTCATGGATCGACACGACGAACCAGCTCACGCGACCTGCCGCGGCCTCGTCCGGGTCCGGGTCGGGGTCCGGAGCACCGACTCGTAGTGCCCGAGGAGCTGATCGCTGAGTGCGGCCCACGTTCGGCCCTTGACGGAGTGCCGCGCCGCGATGCCGAGGCGGGCTCGCAGCACGGCATCGCCGACGAGGTGCTGGACCGCGCCGGTCAGCTGGTCGACGTCGTCGGGTGGGTACAGGAAGCCGTTCTCCCCGTGGCGGACGAGGTCGAGGGGCCCTCCCCGCGCCGGCGCCACGACGGGGACGCCCGACGACAGTGCCTCCTGCACGCCCTGACAGAACGTCTCGTCGGCCCCGGTGTGGACGAATACGTCGAGGCTGGCGATGGCCCGAGACAGGTCGACGCCACCCAGGAACCCGAGGAAGGTCGCGTCGGGCAGCAGCTTCTCGAGCCGCCTGCGGTCGGGTCCGTCGCCGACGACGACGAGCCGGACGCCGGGCATCGCTGCGTGGCGCAGCAGGTCGACCCGCTTCTCGCGGGCCAGGCGCCCGACGTAGCCGACCACCACCTGGCCGCGTCCGATGCGCCGGCGCTGGAGCTCGGTGCGGTGCACCGGGTTGAACCGCTGGAGATCGACACCGCGACCCCACAGCGCGACGCGATCGATGCCGTGGTGCCGCAGCTTCCACATCGCCGCCGTAGACGGGGCGAGCGTCACGTCGACGTTCTCGTGCAGCCGGCGCATGAACTGCCAGATCGCGGGAACCAGGGGGCCGGCCCGGTACCGCGGGGCGAAGCCGGCGTAGTCGGTCTGGTAGATGCTGACGACCGGCACACCCAGCCGCTCGGCCTCGCGCACGGCGAGTGCGCCGAGTGCAGCCGGGGCCGCCAGGTGCACCACATCGGGCCCGAACGCCTCGAGCGCGCGCCGCACCCCCGACGTCGGCAACGCGATCGACAGGTCCTTGTAGAACGGCAAGCGCACGCCCGGCACGCGGCGCACCGCGACGTCACCGTGCCGATCGGGACCCGGTCCCGACGTGATGACCGTCGCCTCCACCCCCCGCTGCTCGAACGCCTCGAGCACGCGGACGACGGAGTTCGTCACCCCGTTCTGTGCCGGGAGGAAGCACTCGGCGACGATGGCGACACGCACTACCGCGGAAGGTACGAAGCTTGCCTGACCGGAGGGCCGACGGTCAGTGTCCGCGAGAAGAACAACCGGAATCCGGCCGGCGACGGATGGTCGCCGGGCTCGACCACGCAACCAGGGACCGCGAGACAGGAGCGGCGACGGCCTCGGCCACCTCGTCGGCGGCGCCGTCGTCGGGGCCGCGGTCGGACGCCCTACGCCGCAGCGGCCACGCGGAGGAGCACGCCGCGGAGGTGCTCGAGGTTGTGCTCGAAGGCGGCGAAGACCTCTTCCTGGCTGACGGGGGCGACAGAGCCGTCTTCGGTGCCCGTGTCGCGGTCGGTGATGAGGGCGATGCCGGCGTAGGGGAGGTCGAGCTCACGAGCGAGGACGGCCTCGGGGTATTGCGTCATGTTCACCACCGACCAGCCCTGCGACGCGAACCACACCGACTCGGCCCTGGTGCTGAAGCGGGGACCCTGGATGACGACGACGGTCCCGTGGTCGTGGACCTTCAGCGGGCCCTCGGCGGCCGCCTCCAGCAGGCCGGCCCTGAGGTCGGGGTCGTAGGGGTCGGCGAAGGAGGCGTGGTGAGGCCCGTCGGCGAAGTCGTCGAAGTAGGTGTCGGCCCGACCCCTCGTGCGGTCGACGAGCTGGTCGACCACCACGAGGTCGCCGGGGTCGATCACCGGTGACAGCGAGCCGGCCGCGAAGGGGGCCAGCACGCCGGTGACGCCCACCTCGCGCAGGGCCCACAGGTTGGCGCGGTAGTTCACCCGGTGCGGCGCGATGCGATGGCCGGCGCCGTGGCGGGGGAGGAACGCCACCCGCCGGTCGCCAACCGTGCTGATCGTGACGCTGGCGGACGGTGGCCCGAACGGCGTGTCGACAGCAACGACGTCGACCGGTTCGAGGAGCGCCGTGAGACCGGACCCGCCGAGCACCCCGATCATCGGGCGGCCAGCCGGTCGAACACGGCGGTCATGTCCCGAATGGCGATGACCGTGCCCCGCACCGTGCCGGTCACCTTCGACCGACCGGTGCGAGGCCGGTAGGGCACGGGGACCTCCGCGATGCGCCAGCTCGCGGCGGCCGCCGCTAAGACCTGCTCGAGCGGCCAGCCCGATCGCCGGTCGACGACGGCCAGGTCGAGCCAGCCCCGACGGCTCGCCGCCCGCATCGGGCCGAGGTCGGTGAGCTCGAGCCCGGTGAGACCGCGGAGCCGACGGGCCAAAACGAGGTTGGCGAGACGGGCGGGCACCGGCCAGGCCCCACGTGCCGTGGGGCGGCGGGCGCCGAGGACGAGGTCGGCGCGACCCGCGAGGACAGGACCGGTCACGAGGCCGAGG
>JACDCH010000038.1 GCA_013694495.1 Acidimicrobiia bacterium
CCGCCGGGGCGCTCGACCCCGACCTGCGGCGGCGGATCGTCGACGCCCGCGACCGCTTGGCCGACGTCGGCGCCGTTGTGGCGGCCACCGACCGGTGCGGTGCCGACGGCGCCGCGACGACGCCCACGACCGCCGGACCCTCCACCACGACGGCCGCCGACGCTCCCACCACCGCTCCCGCCGACGACCCCACCGCCGGCCTGCCGGCGGTCATCGCGACGTGCGTGCGGGAGACGTTCGCCGGCGCGCCGCCTCCGGCGCTCGACCCCGCCACCGATCCCGCCGTGCGGGTGTGCGCCCTCGCTGAGCTGGCGGCGTTCCTGCGGGCCGGCGCCGCCATCGACGAGCCCACCGCCCAGTGCGGGGCCGCCGCCGTCGTCGACCGGCTCGGCCTCCCGCTCGTGCTCGACCTCCTCGCCGGCGCCCCGCCGTCCGACGAGGTCGCCGCCGGTGTCCAGGCCGCTCTCGCCACCTGCTGAGCCCGACGACGCCGACGAAGGCGCGCTACAGGCAGTTGCGGAGGAGGCGGGCGGCGCCGTCCTTGTCGAGCGGCTCGTTCCAGTTCCCGCACTTCGGCGACTGCACGCACGAGGGGCAGCCGTCGGCGCAGCGGCAGGCGCCGACGACGTCGAGGGTGGCGGCCAGGTGCCGATCGGCGGCCTCGAAGCCGAGCTCGGCCACCCCCGCGCCACCCGGGTAGGCGTCGTAGATCACGATCGCGGGGCCGGCGCCCGGGAGGGCGAGGGTCGACACGCCGCCGACGTCCCAGCGGTCGCAGATCGTGAACAGCGGCAGGATGCCGATGGCGGCGTGCTCGACGGCGTGGAGGGTGCCCGGCCAGCGGTCGGGCTCGAGGCCGGCGCCGAACAGCGACGCTTCGGGCACCCGATACCAGAACGCCCGGGTCGTGAGCCGGGAGGCGGGGAGATCGAGCGACTCCCGGCCCAGCACCTCGCCGCTGCCGACGGCCCGGCGCTGGTAGCCGGTGACCTGGCTCTCGACCTCGACCCACCCCAGGCGGAGCTCGAGCTCACCGACCGTCCGGACCGCGTCGACGTGGTGGGTGCGCACGCCGATCTCGGTGCGGGCCATGGTGAACTCGGCGCCGGGGTCGGGCTCGACGACGGCGAGGTGCTCGTCGAGGCGCAGGTCGGCCACGCGCCAGGCGACGCCCTGGTGGAGGTAGACGGCGCTGGGGTGCACGAGCTCGAAGGCTCGAGCCTCCTCGACGGTGCCGATCACGGCGCCGTCGGTGCGGGCGATCCGGTACTGCACGGCCGAGCCGCTCCGCAGCCCGACACCGTGGGCCGGGAACCCCCGCTCCGCCCAGAACGCGGCGGGCCCCCGGGGACTTCGTCGCACCTTGAGCCGGCCGGCGCGGGCGAGGTCGCGGACGCCGTCGTCGAGCAGCTCGGGCCACCACCGCTCGTCGCCATGGGTGAGGGGGCGCTCGAAGGCGGCGCAGGCGAGGTGGGGGCCGAGGACGTAGGGGTTGCCGGGGTTGATGACCGCCGGCTCGGCGGGCCGGGTGAACAGCTCCCGGGGGTGGCGCATCAGCCACTGGTCGAGTTGGTCGTCGCCGGCCACCAGCACGGCAAGGGACTGCTGGCACTCGCGCCCGGCCCGGCCGGCCTGCTGCCAGAACGACGCCACCGTGCCGGGGAAGCCGTCGAGCACGCAGGCGTCGAGCCCGCCGACGTCGATCCCGAGCTCCAGCGCGTTGGTGGTGACGACGGCGCGCAGCCCGCCAGTGAACAGCTCGTCCTCGATCTCGCGCCGCTCGGCCGGGAGGTAGCCGCCCCGGTACGACCGCACCGTGCCGGCGAGGTCGGGGCCGAGCCGCCGGCGCACGTCGAGGGCGACCACCTCCGTGACCCGCCGGCTGCGGCAGAAGCCGATGGCCCGGTGCCCGCCGCCCACGAGCTCGGCCAGGAGCCCCGCCGTCTCGGCATGGGCTGACGCCGCTCGCGCCTCCCGTCCTGTGTCGGGGTCGAGCGCGTCGCCGTCGCGTGGTGGGCGCCACAGTGCGACGAGGCGCTCGCCCCGCGGCGACCCGTCGTCGGTGACGGCCTCGACGGGGCCGCCCCAGAGGCCCGACGCCAGCGTGCCCGGCTCCCCGACGCTGGCCGAGCAGCCGATGAACGTGGGCGTGGCGCCGTGGAGCGCCGCCAGCCGGCGCAGCCGCCGCAGCACGTGGGCGACGTGGGACCCGAACACGCCCCGGAATGCATGCAGCTCGTCGACGACGACGTACCGGAGGCGGAGGAGGAACGTGGCCCAGCGGCTGTGGTGCGGCAGCAGCGCCGAGTGCAGCATCTCGGGGTTCGTGAGGATCACGTTCGCGTTCTTCCGGGCCCACGCCCGTTCGTCGTTCGAGCAGTCGCCGTCGTAGGCGCAGGCCACGAGCCCGGGCAGCTCGAGGTCGGCCAACGCCCGTAGCTGGTCGCGGGCCAGGGCCTTGGTGGGGAAGACGAGCAGCGCGGTGCCGGGGCGGATCGGGTCGGTGATGACCTCGGCGATCGGGACCCGGAAGCACAGCGACTTCCCCGACGCCGTGCCCGTGGCCACGGCCACGGAGCGCCCTGCCCGGGCGTTGTCGATGGCGGCCGCCTGGTGTGACCACAGCGCCTCGACGCCGAGCGCGTCGCGGACGAGCGGCCGGAGCGGCGTCGCGAGCTCGGCGTAGCTCGCCGGCCGGGCAGGGAGGCGCTCGACGTGGACGAGGCGGCCGTCGCCGGCCAAAGCGTCGAGCAGCGCATCGAGGCCGCCGCCGCCGGCGACCAGGTCGCGCCGGTCGGCCGGGCCCGGGCGGTCGACCACGAACGACATCGCTGGAATTCCATCACTGTGACGCCCGCTTGTCACGTCGACGAGTTCTTCGCCGTCACTCGCTTCGCTCCGTTCCGGCGAGTGTTGTCGCCCTCGCTCCGCTCGGTCGTTGCGGTCCTCGGCCGACTTCGTCGCCCTGCGGCCGATGTCTGGGGGCTCCGCCCCCAGACCCCCAGCGCCTCGTCCCGCGGCCAATCCATCCGCAGGACCTGAGGGGGCGCCGACGCCGCAGCCCGTCCGGCACGAGGCCGGGAACTAGCGTCTGACCCGTGGAGTTGGGCCTCCGGATGACCGATCACGAAGGCGTTCCGGTGGCGGTGGTGTCGGGCGAGGTCGACTTCGGCACCGCCCCCCGCCTGCGCGACGCGGTCGTCAAGGTCGCCACCGACGGTGCCCGGCTCGCCGTCGTCGACCTGTCCGAGGTGCAGTTCCTCGACTCCACCGGCCTCGGCGTGCTGGTCGCCTGCCTCAAGCGGTTCCGCTCGCTGGGCGGCGATCTGCGCCTCGTCGTCACGAGCGACCGCGTGCGCAACGTCTTCGAGATCACCGGCTTGACCACGGCCTTCGGGATCCATGAGACCGTGGCCGCCGCAGTCGCACAGGACCGGCGTTGAAGGACGAGGTCGCGCTGCGCTTCCCGGCCCGAGCCGAGCACCTGGCGCTCGTGCGCCTGGTGGTCACCCACCTCGCGGAGCACCACGGGGCTGGGCTCGACCTGGCGCGCATGGACGACCTGCGCCTCGCCGTCTCCGAAGCGTGCGCCAACGCGGTCGAGGCCTACGGCCGGCAGGGCCGGGCGGGCGAGGTGCTGGTGCGCTGCTCCGTCGTCCCCGGTGAGGTCACCGTCGAGGTCGAGGACCACGGCGGCGGGTTCGTGCTCGACGACCTCGTTCCCCACCCGCCGGTCGAGGCGCCCGAGAGGCTGCACCACGAGCACGGCCTCGGGATCCCGCTGATGCGCCAGCTCGCCGACCGGGTCGAGTTCCACGCGGTCGAGGAGGGCACGACGGTCCGCCTCGTGGTCGGCCCCGAACGTCCCCGCCACCACCAGCTCCGTTGAGCGACGGCAGCGGCGGCGCTGGCGGCCACCCGTCGGGCCCCCGGACGGTGGCGAAGCCCGACGAGCTCCTCGCCCTGCACGACGTGGCCGGGGAGCTGTTCGAGCTGCTCCGGTCCTGGTTCGACGTGCCGGCGTCGGTCCCGCTCGACCTCTCCGCCGTCGATGCCGCCGTCCGCGAGCTGGGCGACCCGCAGATGATCGCGGCGCTGGCCATGCGCAAGCTGCAAGCCCTGCACCTGCTGGCCACCCCGGGGGTGCGGACGACGACCGACGTCGTCGTCACGATCATCCAGGACCTCCAGCGGGCGCTGCTCCAGGCGCCGAGGATGCGGCTGCAGGTGAAGGCCGCGGCCGTCGACTGGGACGCCGAGCTCGCCGGCCTCGACGACCTCGAGCCCGATGACGCGCCCGCCGAGGCCTCCGGTCGCGATGCCGAGCTCGATCGGTTCCGCGAGCTCCACCGCCGGGTCAACGCCGCCGTGGTCGCCGTGGTCGAGGCGGGCGACGGCGAGATCGTCATCCTCGTCTGATCGCCCCCGGCGCGGTCAATCGAGCTCGTCGGTGGTGCGGATGAGCTCGGTCAGGCTGTCGGGGACGCCCTCGTCGGCCGCGATGGCATCGAGGAGGTCGTCGCCGGACGGCGTGTCGTCGTCGAACTCGAGCGCCTCGATCTCGATGGTGATCTCGTAGTCGCCGCCGCTGCGCTCGCCCTCGTCGACGAACCCGGTGACCACGACGGTGGCGTCGACGTCGAACGGCGCGGCCAGGAACGTCAGCTCGCCCTCGCCCGGGAACCCGACGTCGACCCTGAACACCGCCCGCGGCCCCGGGGCGTCGATGGTCTCGCCTGACCCGAGGGCGAAGGCGTCGGCCACGTCCTGGTCGGCGGCCTGCGGGGCGAACGGCGTGCTGGCGTAGAGGACGTCGATCTCGACGCCGACCTCGTCGTCGACCGCGAAGCCGACGACGGCGTCGAAGTCGGCCGAGGGCGTGACGGTCACGATCGCCACGGACCCGGCCGGCACGTGCACCGCGTGGGTGCCGGCGACTGCATCGCCCCCGACGGTGCCGGTGAACGTCCCGGCTCCGCTCCCGTCGCCGCCGCCGACCAGGAGGTAGGCCCCGCCGCCCAGCACGGCGAGGGC
>JACDCH010000052.1 GCA_013694495.1 Acidimicrobiia bacterium
CCCTGTCTGTCAGGGTGATGTGAGACATCTGCGGTAGCCGATCATCGCTACAGGGCGAGACCAGGACTACGGAGAACCCGATGACCATGACGACTTCATCCTTGCTTGTGCGCGCCCATGATGGTGGCGTGGACGAGCCCGATCCGGCGGCCCGGCCTCGGCGGCGAACGTTCACCGCCGAGTACAAGGAGGGCATCCTCGACGAGTACGACGCGCTGGCCCATGGCTCGGTCGAGCGGGGCGCCTTGTTGCGCCGCGAGGGCCTGTACACGTCCCACATCGCCGAGTGGCGCAAGGCCCGCGCCGCCGGCGCCCGCGACGGTCTGGCCCCCAAACCCAAGGCGCGCCGTTCGCCCGAGCAGGTCGAGCTCGAGCGGTTGCGGCGCCGGAACGAGCGGCTCGAGGTCGAGTTGGCTCGCACGAAGACCGCGTTGGAGATCACGGGAAAAGTGCACGCGCTCTTGGAGCAGCTCTCCGAGAGCGCGGCGCCCGACACGAAGTTGAAGCCGTGATCGCCGAACACCTCGACGACCTCACCAAGGTGACGTGCATCAAGGCGGCCTGCGAGCTGCTCGGCGCGTCGCGGGCGACCCGGCACCGGCGGCGGCGACCACCGGTCTGCGGGCCGCCGGTCCCGCGGCCGGCGCCGCCGAACCAGTTGAGCGAAGCCGAGCGCCAGCAGATCCTGGCTGTGTTGCGCTCCCCGGAGTACTGCGACCTCGCGCCGGCCCAGGTGTGGGCCCGGCTCCTCGATGACCAGGGCCTCTACCTGTGCTCGGTCTCGACGATGTACCGGCTCCTCGCCGTCGCCGGCGAGAACCGGGAACGGCGCCGCCAACGCACCCACCCGGCGAAGAAGAAGCCCGAGCTCATCGCCCGGCAACCGAACCAGGTCTGGAGTTGGGACATCACCAAGCTCCGCGGCCCCGAGCGGGGCGTCTACTACGAGCTGTTCGTGATCATCGACATCTTCTCCCGCTACGTCGTGGCCTGGACCGTCGCGCCCGCGGAGACGGGCGACCTCGCCAAGGAGTTCATCGAAGCAGCCATCGCCGCCCAAGGCATCGACGCCGGCCAGCTCACCATCCACGCCGACCGGGGCACCTCGATGACCTCCAAGCCCGTCGCCCAGCTCCTCGTCGATCTCGGCGTCGCCCGCAGCCACAGCCGCCCCCACGTCAGCAACGACAACCCCTACAGCGAGGCGAACTTCAAGACGCTGAAGTACTGCCCGGCGTTCCCCGGCCGGTTCGGCTCGATCCAGGACGCCCGAGCGTTCTGCGTCGAGTTCTTCGAGCACTACAACCACGTCCACCGCCACGCCGGCATCGGGCTCCACACCCCCGCCTCGGTCCACTTCGGCACCGCCAGCGAGGTCCGCCGCGAGCGGGCCCTCACCCTCAACGCCGCCTACCACGAGAACCCGGCCCGGTTCCGGCACCGCCGACCCGAACCACCCCGACTGCCCACCGTCGCCTGGATCAACGAACCCAGCCGAGAAGCAGTCATCCAATCCGCATGACCAAATGTCTCACCGGCCTTGACAGGTTCCGCTTAGCCGGCTCCAGGTGACGGAGTCATGGGCGGCGGCACCGATCATCAGGGGTGCGTGTATGCGAAACCCGAACGCACGCCAGAGCGCAGGCGATTCATGGTCGATAGCGCGGTCGAACCACTCCAGTTCGATGTCACCCCATTTGAACAACGCTCGCCTCTCTTCCAGTCGGGCTCGTCGCCAACGGGGCCGTCGAGCGTTACGCCGGGCAGTGACCGGAGAACTGAGGCCGCTGCCTTCTGACCCTCGACCGCAACACGTGCGGCGGCGGCGACACCTTGCCGGAGAACCTCGTCAGTGTTGACCTCTCGCTCGAGCATGACGCGCGCCACGGCCTCACGCGCCGCCGATCTTGCGCTCTGGCGGACGGCTTGAAGGGTCATTTCGCCACCTGCAAGTTGCTACCGCAGATCCCCGTCGCTCCACCGCTCCATGAGCTTGGCGAACGTCTCCCACCGCATGCTCACGCTGGTCTGGCGCTTCGACGGCCGCCAGTCGATGAGTTCCTTTGCTCATCAGGAGCTCGCCAAGCTTCCTGCCGTCGCTTCTAACGATGACGCTCAGATCAGTGTTGACCACGCGGTGGGCGGGAAGAAGGGCCTCGATCTCGTGCTTCGTCATGGGCGGAGGTTAGGTCTGCAGGTAGTCCGCCGTCGGCAACGACGAGCCCAGCGACGGTCGCTCATTTGAGGCAGTCCATCCGGTCGGTGAGGACCGTGGCGGGGTCACCGCCGGGCTCCTCGAAACACCGCCGAGCGCGGTCATGGTGGTGTCGGCGCGGGGTTCTCGGCGAAGTACACGAACCGCCAGCGGCTCCACGCAAGGCCCGATCCGGGGCGGCAGGGTTTTGACGTGCCCCTTCTGCCGGTCTTCCTCGACGAAGCCAAGGGGACTGCCGGGTCAACGGAGTGCCGGTGTGCGCCAGCCCGAAGGGCAGGGGTTCTGGCTCTGGCGGCACCGGCATGCATCGCCGATGGTTGACGAACTAGCCAGGCAGCAAGTTCACTCGCACGCGTGCCGGCACTCAAGCGGAACGGGAGGGTTGGTCGTCCACCTGGTGTGGATGGCGACGAGACCCGGCTGCGCATCCTCGACGCCGCCCGCTCGTGCTTCGCCGCTCACGGCTACGCGGCGACGACCAACCGGATGATCGCCGACAGGGCCGAGCTCACCGCTGCCGCCGTGTACCACCACTTCGGCAAGAAGCCCGACCTGATGATCGCCGTGCACAGGGCCACCGAGGAGCTCTACCGCACCCGTATCCTCACCGCCGTCGAGGCCGCCGACGACTTCGTCGACAAGCTGGTGGCCCTCGTCGACGTGATCCACGACACGATCAGCAACGATCCCGAGCAGGCGCTCTTCTACTCGGTCGCCCGCGACGAGGCCCGGCGCCACCCTGAGCTCAAGGAGATCGAGGAGGACCGCACCTTCCCGCAGCTCTTCGCCGAGATCGTCGACATGGGCGTGCAGGCAGGTGTGCTCGGCTCCGATGACGTGCTCCTCGCCCGAGGCGCGGTGGCCACCGTGGCCACTGGCCTGGCGATGCTCGCCCGCGACACAACCGTCGAGGCCCACGCCATCGCCAGCGAGGGTGCCAAGCGCCTCCTGCTCGGCTCCCTCCTCCGCACCCCCGTGCCGTAGCGGCCCAGCGCGTTCAGGCGGAGCGGAGGCGGCGGCTGCGGTCGGCGCCATCGAGGGCGGCGCGGACGAGACCGCCGAGGTCGGTCTCGAGCTCGGCGATCGACTGGGCAGAGGCGAAGGTGGTGGCGCCGAAGACCGCTCGCAGGTCCTCGTCGGGGGTGGCGGCGCCGAGGCTCAGGCAGAGGGCGCCGACCCCCGCACGGCGGGCCTCGGCCAGCGCCCGGTGACTGTCGGCGGCGGCGTGGCGGCCCTCGTAGCCGAGGTCGAAGGGGAAGCCGTCGGAGAGGACCACCAGCAGCCACCGCCGACTGCCGGCGCCGTCGCTCAGCAGGTCGGCGCCGTGGCGGACGGCAGCGCCGAGGCGGGTGAAGCCATCGGCTTGCAACGCGCCCAGGCGGCGGCGGGCGGCGGCGTCGAAGCGGTCGTCGAACCGCTTCACCGGCAGCACCTCCACCCGGCGGCGGCCGTGGCTCCGGAAGGCGTGGCAGGCCACACGGTCGCCGAGCGATTCGAATGCCGCCACCAGCGCGGCGGCGCCGGCCTGGTGTTGGGCGAGGACGGTGCCGCCGGGCCCGCCGCCGTTGCCGGTCGAGCGGGACGCGTCGACGAGCACCAACACGCCGAGGTCGCGGCGGCGTCGGCGGCTGTCGACGAACACCTCGGGCGCCCCGGCGTCGCCGGACCGGACCAGGCAGCGGTGCTCGACGACGGCATCAAGGTCGAGGTCGTGTCCCTGGGGCTGGCGGCGGGTGTGGGCGAGGTCGAGGTGGAGGGCGGCCAGGCGGCGGCGCAGGGCCCGCTCAACGTCGGTCGACGACGCGGGTCCGCCGCCGTCGCGCGCCGAGGCGAGGTCGATGGGCACCTCGTGGACAGCGCACCAGTCGGGCCGATACGCCCCGCGGGCTTGGTCCCACTCGGGCAGGAGGGCGACGGCGCCGGGGCGACCGGGCGGTTGATCGAGGGCGATGGGTCCGGCGTCGGTGGCCAGCAGCCGGACGGGGCTCGATCGGGCCATCGCCCTGGACCCCGCCCACCCGCCGGCGCCCTCGCTCTCGAGCTCCTCGGATCGGGTGGCGCCCCGACGGGGCCGGCGACGTCGACGCCCCTCGGGCTGGAGCCACCCGTCGGTGCGCGGCCGGCCCTCGGTTCGGGAGGCGGTGGTGTCGTCGTGGCCCGACGGCTCGATCGTCTCGAGGGCGTACATGGTGCCGGTCGGGGCCGGCGATGCCGCCGCTGCCGCGGCCGCCAGGGCCAGCACCTTGGCCGGCCGGATCGTTCCCCACCAGCCGGTCGGTCCGCCGAGGTCGGGTCGCAGCACGGCATCGACCGCGGCGAGGCACCGGGGCACGGCCTCGACCAGGTGGCGGGCGGCGGCGCGGCTGCGGCCCCGCAACGGTCTCACGACCTCCGCGTCGAGGGCGCCGCCGACCACCAACGCTGACTGCAGCACCACGGCGTCGCGGGCTCGGGAGGTGAAGGTCGGGTCGAGCACGATCGTCCGCCCGTCGCACCACGTCGGCCCCTCGCCCCACACCACCCGCAACGGCCGCCCCGCCACCGAGGCGGCGACGGCTTCGAACCGCCGTGGGTCGACCGGCGGCGGTGCGGTCACGTCGGGGCGAGGTAGGCGTCGATGAGCTCCTCGAGGCCGGCGGCGAGGACGGGGTCGTCGGTGAGGGGGCGGGCGATGGCGGCGCGGGCGGCGGCCACCGGGTCGATGCCGGCCTGCACCAGCCGGCCGGCGGCGACGAGGGCTCGGGGCGATGCCACCTCGCGGAGGCCGCTCAGTTGGGAGCGGCGGATGGCCTGGCCGAGGGCGACGAGGCGCTCGGCCAGAGCAGGGTCGACGCCGGCCTCATGGGCCACCACCTCGCGCTCGACCTCGGGGGGCGGGAAGCCGAGCTCGATGCCGACGAAGCGCTGGCGGGTGGAGTCCTTGAGGTCTTTGAGCAGGCTCTGGTAGCCGGGGTTGTAGGAGACGACGAGGCCGAAGGTGGGGGCGGCGTCGAGGACGGTGTCGAGCCGCTCGATGGGGAGTTGGCGGCGGTGGTCGGTGAGGGCGTGGAGCACGACGGTGGTGTCCTGCCGGGCTTCGACGACCTCGTCGAGGTAGCAGAGGGCGCCGGTGCGGGCGGCCCGGGTGAGCGGTCCGTCGACCCAGACGGTGCGGTCGCCCTCGAGCAGGTGGCGGCCGACAAGGTCGGCGGCGGTGAGGTCTTCGTGGCAGGCGACGGTGATGAGCTCGACGCCGAGTTCGTGGGCCATCGCCTCGACGAAGCGGGTCTTGCCGACGCCGGTGGGGCCTTTCAGCAGCACCGCCAGCCGGGCGGCGTGGGCGGCCTTGAACACGGTCGCCTCGTCACCGACAGGGAGGTACCAGGGCCTGCTCATCGGGCCATCCTGACCGCGCTCGGGCTCGTCCACAGGAACAGCTTGCCAGAACTTGCCGGTTGGCCTATTAATACTTCCCGTGGGGGCCACACACATCGTCTCGACCGTCGGGTCCCTGCCGCAGCCGCCCGAGCAGCTGACCATGTCGCTCGGCTGGGAGCGGCTCTACACCGGCGCCTGCCTGATGGCCTTCCTGGCGATGTCGGCCAACGCCTTCCGGCTGTGGCGGGCCCAGCGCGACACGATCCCGCTGCTGCTCATCGCCGGTGGCGCCCTGTGCGTGTTCCTCGAGCCGATGGTCGACGTGCTCGGCCTCTGCTGGTACCCGCGGGGGAGCAGCTTCGAGATCTTCGAGCTGCTGGGCCGACCAATCCCGTTCCTCGTGCTCCCCGGCTACACGTTCTTCATGGGCGGGCTCACCGTCATCGCGCTGCACCGCCTCGAGGTCGTGGGGCCGAAGGGGCTCCTCCAGCTCTACCCCGTCATGATCCTGCTGGAGCTTCCGTTCGAGATCCTGGCGGTGCGCACCGAGGTCTACGTGTACTACGGGCAGCAGCCGCTGCGGATCATCGACTTCCCGGTGTGGTGGCTCTTCGTCAACACGATGGTCCCGGTCATCGCCGCCGTGCTGCTGCGGGCGATGCGGCCCTGGCTGGTCGGTCCGGTGGCCCTGATCGTGATCCCGTTCCTCCCGGCCGTCGACGCCGGCGTCAACGCCGCCCTCGCCTGGCCGACCTGGACGGTCCTCAACAGCGACGTGCCTACGGCCGTCACCCAGCTCGCCGGCCTCCTCACCTGCGGCATGGCCGTCGGTGCGTTGGTGCTCCTCGTGCGGGCCCTGGAGGGCCGCCTCGGCCCGGCCGCGGCGGCCGGCACCACCACCCCCGATTCCGAGCGAGAGGCAGCCCTGCGATGACGATCGCCCTGGATGCACCCTTCGGCGCCGAGCGAACGGGCCGGTTCACCACCGCCGGCCTCGTCAAGGCCGGCGTCGGCCTGGCCATCGGGACCGGCGCCACCGCCCTCATCCTCGGCACCGCCCAGACCGGGCCCGAGGGCGACGCCCGCCTCGCCCACCCCGACCCGACGGGCAACGTCCTGACCGACGGCGTACCCCGCCTCGCCGAGCCGCTCTGGGGCGTCCAGAACTGGCCGGTCGTGTTCGGCACCGCCTTCCTCGTGGTGGCCGCGGTGGTGATGACGCCGTTCATCGTCCAGTCGATCCGCCAGCGCCGGCTCAACCAGGGCCTGATGGTGTTCGCCTGCGTGATGGCGATGTCCCTGCTCGACCCCATCGCCAACTGGGTGAGCTTCACCGTCTACGACCCGCGGCTGCTGCACTTCCCGTCGACCTGGACGTGGATGCGCTTCTCGCCGTCAGTCGAGCCGGTGCTCGTCGTCCCCGGCTACCCCTTCTACTACTTCACCATCGCGCTCATCTCGTTCGGCTTCGGCCAGCGCTACGTGCTCTCCCGGCTGCAGCCCGGCTCCTGGTGGCGGGCTCACCCCCGCACCACCCTCTTCGCCGTCGGCTTCGGCATCGCGACGCTCTGGGACATCCCCACCGAGCTGCTGATGATCCGGGCGAACATGTACGCCTACTCGCAGTCCTTCGGCCCCCGCATCGAATGGGGCGGCAGCCACGCCGGCCTCCCGCTGATCTGGAGCCTCTACACGATCCTCTCGATCGCCGCGATCACGCCCTTCCTCCACCGCGACGACGACGGAGGCTCGCTGCTCACGTCACTGGCGGCGCGGCTGCCGAAGCGGCCGAAGGCCGGGCGCGCCAACCAGCCGAGCGGCCAATCGGCCGGCCGCCAGATCCTCGCCGGGTCGATCACCCTCTGCGCCATCTACCTCGTGATCACCGCCGGCTACTTCGTGATCCGGGTCTCGGGCGTCGCCGAGAACGCACCGGCCCACGGCTGGCCCTACGGCGAGATCAAGACGTATGACCCCTACGGCGTTCTCGAGGCCGACGGCATCCCCGGGCCGTACTACGAGTGACCGAGCGATGACCCTGCTCGACGCCTCGCTGGACGCCGCCGCCCTGCAGGGCCGGGTCCACGCCCTCGTCTCGACCCACCCCCCGTCGGAGGTCGCGCCCGAGCGGTTCTGGTCGGCCCGGTTCGACGCCGGTCTCGCGTCCGTCGACCTGCCGGTCGGCCTTGGTGGGCTCGGCGCGGATCCCGCGTTGCAGCCGGTTGTCGACGCCGCGCTGGCGGCCGCCGGCGCGCCCCGCATCGAGGAGCGCAACCTCATCGGGGTGCAGATGATGGCGCCCACCATCGGCGCCTTCGGCACCGCCGACCAGGCCGAGCGGTGGCTGCGACCGGCCTTCACGGGAGCGGAGATCTGGTGCCAGCTGTTCTCCGAGCCCGGGGCAGGCTCCGACCTGGCGTCGCTCTCCACCCGCGCCGTCCAGCACGACGACGGCAGCTGGCGACTCGACGGCCAGAAGGTGTGGACGACGCTGGCCCACCTCGCCGACCGGGCCATCTGCATCGCCCGCACCGATCCCACCGTCGCCAAGCACAAGGGCCTCACGTTCTTCGCCGTCGACATGCACGCCGCCGGCGTCGAGGTGCGCCCGCTCCGGCAGATCTCCGGTGAGGCCGAGTACAACGAGGTCTTCCTCACCGACGTGGTCGTGCCCGACGCCGACCGCATCGGTGCGCCCGGCTCGGGGTGGTCAGTCACGATGGCCACCCTCGCCAGCGAGCGCAGCGTCGTGGCCGATATGGCCAGCGGGGCGGCGATGGACGTGCTCCTCGACCGCCTCCGGGCCACGTGGGCCGCCGCCGACTCGTCGCGCCGCACCGCCGCCCACCGCGACCGGGTGGCCCGGCTCTTCGTCGAGGCCACTGTGGTGGGCCTCACCGCGGTGCGTCCAGAGCTGCCGCCGTCGATGACCAAGATCGGCTACGGCGAGCTGGCCCAGCGCCTTGCCGAGGCGTGCCTCGACCTCGCGGGCCCTGCCGGTGCGCTGGTCGACCACTACGACCTCACCCAGCCCGACCGCTTCACCCACGTCGGCGGCGCGGCCGATGACGAGCTCCACCCCACCAAGGCGTTCCTCGTCGCCCAAGCGCTCACCATCGCCGGCGGCACCACCAACGTGAACAAGAACGTCCTCGCCGAGCGGGTCCTCGGCCTCCCCCCCGAACCGCGCCCCCCCGCCCCCCAACCCCGGAGTCCCTCATGACGGTGGCCGACGAGCACGAGGAGCAGGCCGATGTCGAGGCGATGTCGCCCATCGGCCTCTCGAAGAACCGCTATCCCACGGGTTGGTTCCAGGTCGGGTGGTCCGCCGACCTCGCCCCCGGCGAGGTCCGGCCCATCCACTACTTCGGTCGCGAGCTCGTGCTCTGGCGATCCGAGGAGGGCGTGACCAGCGTGGCCGACGCCTACTGCCTCCACCTCGGCGCCCACCTCGGCCACGGCGGCAGGGTGCACGGCGAGGTGCTGGCCTGCCCGTGGCACGGCTGGCGCTGGGACCTCGAGGGTCGCAACACCCACATCCCCTACAGCAGCCAGGAGTGCAAGAAGAACCTGCGGCTGGAGATGTGGCCGACGATGGAGCACTACGGCTGCATCCTCGTGTGGCACGACATCACCTGCGGCCCGCCGACGTGGACCCCCGCGCTGGTCCCGGAGCTCGAGGGCGACTCGCACTACCCCCTCGATCCGACCCGGAACCACAGCTGGGTGATCAAGGCCCACCCGCAGATGCTCATGGAGAACGGGGTCGACGCCTTCCACATCCCGTTCATCCACGGCGCCGGCGAGCCGCCCTCGATCCAGGGCGTCGAGGTCGACGGCCACCGGTGGACCACCCACCTCACCGTGCCGTACGGCGCCGGCAAGGAGTCGACCTGGCTCACCCCCGACGGTGCCATCCAGGCGTCGATGCGCTTCGACCTCGAGGGCGTCGGCATGGGCATCGCCGTGTGGCCCGAGCTGCTCATGGACGGCCGGATGATCACCAACCCGACACCGGTCGACGAGGAGCACACCGAGGTGTTCTGGTGCATGACCGTGGCCCGCCAGGAGGGCCACGACGAGCCGCACCGGGGGGCCCTCAAGATGATGGAGCACCAGAAGGCCGTGGTGGAGATGGACTTCGTGATCTTCGCCAACATGAAGGTGGGGCACATCCCGAACTTCGCCCCCGAGGAGGCCCAGCACTACGCCCACATGCGGCGCTGGGCCTGGCAGTTCTACCCGGGGAGCGGGGCGCTCCTCGAAGGGATCCGCTCGGCCCGTTCGAACGGCGACGGCGGCGCGGCCGGATGACCGACGTCCGGGGCGAGATCCAGTTCGATCACTACGACGAGGCGTTCGCCGCCGACCCCTACCCGGTGCTCGCCGACCTGCGCGAGCGGTGCCCCGTCGCCCACAGCGACGCCCACGGCGGCTTCTGGGTGGCCACCCGCTACGCCGACATCCAGGACCTGTGTAGCCGGCCTGACGCGTTCTCGTCGCGCTACTCGAGCGTCCCGAACGACATCGGCTTCGGCGACGTGGTGATCCCGCCGTTGCAGCTCGATCCACCCGAGCACACCCGCTTCAAGAAGCTGCTCACGCCGGTCTTCGCCGTCGGCCAGGTCGGGCCGTTTGAGCCGGCGGCGCGCACCTACGTCGCCGACCTCCTCGACGGGCTCGTCGGGAAGGGCGGATTCGACGCCAGCCACGACTTCGCCCGGCTGGTGCCCACGGCCGTCCTCTGCCAGATCCTCGGCGTGCCCGACGATGTCGAGCTCCTGAGCTCGCTCGTCGAGAGCATCCTTGCCAACGCCGCCACCGACCCCGACGGCGCGGCCGAGTCGGGGATGATCCTCCTCGCCCACGTCGCCGGGATCGTGGAGCAGCGCAAGGCCGAGCCCGGCCCCGACGTGTTGAGCCACCTGCTGGCCAGCGAGGTCGACGGCGAGAAGCTCAGTGACGAGGAGGTGATCTTCGTCGGCATCCTCCTCGTGCTGGCCGGGATCGACACCACGTGGAGCACGCTCTCGCTCGCCATCCACCACCTGGCCACCCACCCCGACGACCAGGCCCGCCTCCGCGCCGAGCCCGAGCTGCTCGGCACCGCCATGGAGGAGCTCCTCCGGGCCTTCGCCCCGGTCACCGTCGCCCGCCAGGTGATCGACGACCTCGACTTCCTCGGCCAGCCGCTGAAGCAGGGCGAAATGGTGCTGGTGTCGTTCCCGTCCGCCAACCGCGACGCCGTCGCCTTCGACCGGCCCGACGAGGTGGTGCTCGACCGGCCCAACAACCGCCACCTCGCCTTCGGCTCCGGCATCCACCGCTGCCTCGGCATCCATTTCGCCCGGATGGAGCTGCGGGTCGGGCTCGAGGAGCTGCTCGCCCGCGTGCCCGCCTTCGAGCTCGACCCCGACGTCCCCGTGACGTGGGCCCGCGGCCAGGTACGCCGCCCGACGGCCGTGCCGCTGAGGTTCACCGCATGACCGACGTCGACGCCCACACCGTGCTCGACCGCCCGACGATGACCGTCACCGTCGAGGGCTACGTGGCCACCATGACGCTCAACCGGCCCGAGACGATGAACGCCTTCGACGAGGCGGTCCACGACGACTTCCTCGCCACCGTCGACGCCCTCCGCACCCTCGACGTGCGCGCTGCCGTCCTCGCCAGCACCGGCAAGGTCTTCTCCGCCGGCGGCGACTTCGACTTCATGCTGCAGGCCCACCACGACCTCCAGTTCCTCCTGCGCCACGTCGACGTCGGCCGCAACCTGGTGCTGACGCTGCTGGAGGTCCCGTACCCGATCGTGGCTGCGGTGCAGGGCCCGGCCATCGGCCTCGGGGCGACCGTCGTTTTGGCGTGCGACGCCGTCGTCGCCTCCCGCAACGTCGTGATCGCCGACCCGCACGTGCGGGTGGGCCTGGCCGCCGGCGACGGCGGCTGCCTCTTCTGGCCCCAGCACGTCGGGATGCTGCTGGCCCGCCGCTACCTCCTCACCGGCGACCGGCTCGACGCCGAGCGCTGCTACCAGCTCGGCCTCGTGTCGGATCTGGTCGACGAGCCGGCCGACGTGCTGCCCGCCGCCAGCGCCCTCGCCGAGCGGATGGCCGCCCTCCCGCCGCTCGCCGTGCAGGGGACGAAGCGGGCGCTGGCGAACGTGATGCGCATGCGAGCCGGGGAGGTGCTCGACCTCGCCTTCGCGGCCGAGGTCACCTCCGTGCGCTCCGACGACCTGCCCGAGGCCATCGCCGCCATCCGCGAGAAGCGGCCGCCCACCTACCGAGGACGTTGACCGACGCCATGACCACCGCCAGGGCCGCCGCGCTCGACCACCCCTTCACCCGGCCCCGCACCTTCGCGTCGGAGCTGGCCGCCCGGGTCGCCGACCACCCCGACAAGGTGTTCCTCTATTTCGGCGACGAGCCAGTCACATTCGCCGACGCCCAGGAACGGACCCTGTCGGCGGCCAACCAACTGCTGGCCCTCGGAGTGGGCCCCGGTGACACCGTCGCCATCCTCACGCTGGCCTGCTCGGAGTTCCTGGCGACCTGGCTCGGGTGCGCCGAGATCGGCGCGCTCTCCATGCCGATCAACGTGATGTTCCGCGGGGAGTTCCTGCGCCATCAGCTCGACGACTCCGGCACCACCGTGCTCCTCGTCGACGCCATGTTCCTGCCGCAGGTCGCCCAGGTGCTCGAGGGCGCCCCCGGGTTGCACACCCTCCTGGTGCGGGGCACCGTGCCCGACGACCTCGTCCTCCCCGAGCGGGTCACCGTGCGCGACGCCTCGTTCCTCGCCGAAGGTGCCACCGACGCGGTGCACGGCGGCCGGCCCCACGCGTGGAACGAACAGGCGTGCCTCTTCTACACGTCGGGCACCACCGGCCCGTCGAAGGGGGCCCTGCTCACCCAGCAGTACCTCTGCGTCGCCGCCGAGGCCCTGGCCGACGCCTACGGCATGACGAGCGACGACGTGATGTACGCCGCCGTCCCCCTCTTCCACATGGGTGGCGCCTACGGCGTGGTGGCCGGCTCGCTCGTCTCCGGTCGCACCGCGGTGCTCGACCCGATGTTCAGCGTCACCGCCTGCTGGGATCGAGTGCGCCAGTACCAGGCGTCGATCTTCCTCGGCGTCGGCCCCATGATCATGATGTTGCTGAGCCTCCCACCCGACGAGCGCGACGCCGACCTCCCGATCCGCCTCCTCGTCGGCGCCCCGGTGTCGCCAGCGATGCACGAGGCGGCCGAAGCCCGCTACGGGTGCACCGTGCTCCAGTGCTACGGCCAGACCGAGGTGATCCCCGTCGCCATGACCCACTTCGGCGCCGGCGACGCCGCCGGCTCGGCCGGTCGGCTCGGTCCGCTCCACGACGTGCGGATCGTCGACGACGACGACCACGACGTCGAGCCCGGCCAGCCCGGCGAGATCGTCGTGCGACCCCGCCACCCCCACGTGATGTTCGAGGGCTACCGCAACCAGGAGGCCGCCACCCTCGGCCAGTTCCGAAACCTCTGGTACCACACCGGCGACATGGGGCGGATCGACGCCGAGGGCAACCTCTGGTGGGTCGACCGCAAGAAGGACTCCATCCGCCGCCGGGGCGAGAACATCTCGTCCTTCGAGGTGGAGACCACCGTGCTGCGCCACGAGGCGGTGGCCGAGGTCGCCGCCCACGCCGTGCCCAGCGCCATCGGCGAGGACGACGTGAAGATCTGCGTCGTCGTCAAGCCCGACACCAAGGTCACGTCCGAGGAACTCCTCGAGCACTGCGTGGCCACCATGCCCTCCTTCATGGTGCCCCGCTACATCGAGCTGGTCGACGCGCTCCCCAAGAACGTGATCGGCCGGGTGCAGAAGCACGTCCTCCGGGCCGAGCCGCTCACCGACGCCACCTGGGACCGGGACGCCACCGCTTGAACGTCGACTACGTGATCGTGGGGGGTGGCTCCGCCGGCAGCGTGCTGGCCGGGCGCCTCACCGCGGCCGGGGCCGAGGTGCTGCTCCTCGAGGCCGGTGGCACCGACCGCCGCCCCGACGTGCTCGTGCCGGCTGGGGTCCTCAACGTCTACAAGCACTGCAACTGGAAGTACGTCCCCGAACCCGACCCGTCGCGGGGCGGGGTGCAGGAGGCGTGGGCTGCGGGCCGCATCCTCGGCGGTGGCGGTTCCATCAACGCCACCGTCTTCGTGCGCGGCAACCCCGATGACTTCGACGGCTGGGCCAAGGCCGGGGCCGAGGGCTGGGACCACGACTCGGTGTTGCCGTACTTCAAGCGCATGGAGACCTGGGCCGGCGGCGCCGACGAGTTCCGCGGTGGCGGCGGGCCGATCGACGTCGGCTTCCAGACCATGGACCACCCTGCCAACCACGCCTTCCTCGAGGCCGCCACCCAGGCCGGCCACCAGCGCGTGCACGACTACAACGGCGAGCGCCAGCACGGCGTCGGCCACGTCCAGGTCAACCAGAAGCGGGGTCTCCGCTCCCAGGCCTCCCGCCGCTACCTGCGCAGCGTCGCCGACCGCTCGCGCCTGAAGGTGTGCACCAACGTCTTCGCCCACCGCGTGCTCTTCGAAGGCACCCGGGCCGTCGGCGTCGAGTACGAGCGCAAGGGCCAGCTCCTCGTCGCCCGCTGCCGACGTGAGGTGATCGTGGCCGCCGGTTCGTTGTCCTCGCCCCGCCTGCTGCAGACCTCCGGCGTCGGACCCCGGGCCGAGCTCGAGGCGCTCGGCCTACACGTCGTGCACGACAGCCCCGGCGTCGGCGCCAACCTGCAGGAGCACATCACGGTGATGCAGCGTTGGCACGCCACCGTCCCCACCATCAACACCATCGGGCCGGTGGGCGCGGTCAAGGCGGTGGCCGAGTACGCCCGGCGCGGCACCGGAGCCCTGGCCGCCACCGTCTTCCACGTGCAGGCGATGCACAAGACCGACCCCGGCCTGGCGGCGCCTGACGTGCAGATCGCCTTCGCCAGCTTCGCCACCGTGCGGGAGACGGACGCCGACGGGATCCTCAAGGTACAACCGGCCAAGGAGGACGGCTTCCTCGTCGCCGCCATGTACCTGCACCCCCGGATCCGGGGGCGGGTCGGGCTCCGCAGCTCCGACCCCGCCGCCCGACCCGTCATCGAGCACTCGTTGATCGGTGATCCCGACGACCTCGCCGGCGTGCTCGCCGGCATGGCCGAGGGTCGCCGGATCATGGAGCAGCCCGCCATGACCGGGATGGTCGGTGCGCGCTTCGAGCCCGAGGCGCAGTGCCGGACCGACGCCGACTGGGAGGACTTCACCCGAGCCACCGTCACCTACGGCGCCCACCCGGTGGGCACCTGCCGCATGGGCCTCGACGACGACAGCGTGGTGGGTCCCGACCTCCGCGTGCACGGGGTCACCGGGCTGCGCGTGGTCGACGCATCCGTGATGCCGACGGTCACCACCGGCAACACCAACGCCCCGACGATGATGCTGGCCGAGAAGGGCGCCGACCTCGTGCTGGCCGACCGATGAGCGCCACGGTCGACGACATCGAGCGGGCGGCCAAGGTGGCCGAGCGCCTCTGGAACACCTACCGGTCGGGAAGCACCCGGAACCTCGCCTTCCGGCAGTCTCAGCTCGAAGGCGTCCGCCGCTTCCTCCAGGAGCGCGAGGCCGACATCGTCGCCGCCCTGCGGGCCGACCTCGGCAAGCCCACCTTCGAGGCGTATGCCTCGGACGTCGGCGCCATCCTCTCGGAGACGGCCCTGCTGATGAAGCACCTGCCGAAGCTGGCCAAGCCCCGGCGCATCCGCACGCCCCTGCTCTCGCAGCCGGCGAAGACCAGGCTGGTCCCAGAGCCGTGGGGTGCGGTCCTGCTGTTCCCGGCGTGGAACTACCCGGTGGCCCTCAGCCTCCTGCCGCTCGTCGGTGCGCTGTCGGCCGGCAACACCGTGGCGCTCAAGCCCTCGGAGCTGGCGCCGGCGTCGAGCTCTCTGCTGGCCGAGCATCTGCCCTGCTACCTCGACGGTGACGCCGTGGCCGTGGTGGAGGGTGGTCCCGAGGTGGCCGAGGCCCTGCTGGCCCACCGGTTCGCCCACATCCACTACACCGGCAGCGCCCGGGTCGGCCGCCTGGTGATGCGGGCGGCGTCGGACCACCTCACGCCAGTCACCCTCGAGCTCGGCGGCAAGAACCCGGCCTACGTCCACGGCGACACCGACCCCGACATCACCGGGCGACGCATCTTCTGGGGTCGCCTATTCAACGCTGGCCAGACGTGCATGTCGCCCGACTATGTCCTGGTGCGGCGGTCGGCCGAGGCCCCGCTGATCGACGCCATGGCCCGGTGGGCCACCAAGGCGTACGGGCCCGACCCCAGGCGCAGCCCCGATCTCGGGCGAATGGTCAGCGACCGCCACTTCGACCGGGTGGTCGGGCTGCTCGACGGCGCCGGCGAGGTGGCCTACGGCGGTGACCACGACCGGGCCAGCCGCTACGTCGGACCGACCATCCTCCGCGACGTGCCGCCCGACCACCCGATCCTCCACGAGGAGATCTTCGGTCCGGTCCTTCCGGTCGTCGCCGTCGACGGGCCCGGTGAAGCCATCACAGAGATCACGAGCCGACCGGACCCGCTCACGATGTACGTCTTCACCGGCGACCGGGCTGTGGCCGATGAGGTGATCGACCGGACCACCGCCGGCTCGGTGGTGGTGAACCAGATGTTCACCCAGGGGTTCAACCCGTCGGTGCCCTTCGGCGGCGTGGGCGAGAGCGGCATGGGGGCGTACACCGGGCTCCACAGCTTCGAGTGCTTCAGCCACCTGAAGCCCGTGGTGCGCAGCCCGCTGAAGCCGGACATCCCCGTGCTGTACCCGCCCTACAAGGGCTGGAAGTCGGCCATCGTGCGCCGGATCCTGAAGTGAGGCGGCTCCTCGTCGCCGTCCTCGTGGCAGTCGGGCTCGCGCTCGTCGCCGTACCGGCCGAGGCCGGTCCCGACGCGCCCGCCCAGGCATCGGGCACCTTCTCGGGCACGGCGGTGGCCGACGCCGTGCGGGCCAACGTGCGCATCCCCGATTACCTGCTGATCTCCGACTTCGTCGATGGCGGCGGCCCGTCGGCCCAGGCCGTCCTCGACTCGCTCGGCAAGAGCCAGGCCTTTGCGTCGTTCCCGTACCCTGGTGAGCTCGGCGTGTCGGCCACCGGGCTGGTGAGCATCCTCACCGGCTTCTCGCTGCCGTCCTACCCCTTCATCGCCTACAGCTCCTATCCCATCAACCCGGTCCGCAACATCGACCAGCCCGGCTTCCACCTCGACGCCACCAGCGACGAGACCTCCTCCGCGGGCCTGGCCCGCTTCGGCGAGGCCACCGAACAGCCCGGCGCCGAAGGCGGCGGCGTCGCCATCGCCACCGTGACCACCGACGGCGCCGGTGCCGTCGTGGCCCACGCCGAGACCCGGTTCGGGATCACGCTCGGCCCGGTAAGCGCGCAGGGGGTCGAGGCGGTGGCCGAGGCCCACCGCTCGGCCGACGGCGTCGTCGAGCTCTCGTCGTCCCTCGCGGTCACCAGCCTCGATGTCGGCGGGGTCGCGGTGGAGATCACCGACCGCGGCCTCGTGGTGGCGGGCTCGCCCCTGATCCCCATCGACGTGCTCACCGGCCTGACCGACCTGCTCCAGGTCGGGACGACCACCATCCAGCTCGTCCGCGAAGTGCGCACCGAGGACTCCATTACCTCGGCAGGGCTGCTGGTCACCACCGAGCAGCAGATCGACGCCATCGGCCACCCCGTGCAGGTGAGCTACCGGCTCGGCAACGTGATGGCCGTGGCCAACGCCTCGCCCTTCGGCGTAGATGGCCGGCCCACCCCGCCGCTGCCCGACGTGGCCCCGGCGGTGGCGCTGCCGCCGCCGTCGTCCTCCGGCTCGGGCCTGGCCAGCGGGTCGATCGGGGCGCCGGTGGCCGTCCCCACCGCGTCGCGGCCGGCGATCCCGGCGTTGTCGGTGCCCGCCACCACCACCCGCCGCCAGGCCGGCGACCTCGTGCGCATCTCGTCCTGGACCTTCTTCCCGATCCTCCTGCTCGCCGGCGCCGTGCTGCTCGCCGGCTCGCTCGGGGGTCGGCTCGAACAACACCGCGCCAACCGGAGAGGAGATCCCTCGTGGAGCTCGTGAAGTGGCTGCGCCTGCAGTGGGACCGCGCCCTGGGTGGCGTGGCGATGGGACTCGGCGTCCTGCTGCTCGTCGTCGGGTGGATCGAGGTGAGCTCGACGGAGTTCGTCGCCGCCCAGATCCCCTACGTCGTGTCAGCCGGCCTCGGCGGCCTCGTCGCCCTGATGCTGGGCGGCACCCTGTGGCTGTCGGCCGACCTACGGGACGAATGGCGGGTCCTCGACCGCATCGACCAGAAGCTGGCCGAGGGCGACGAGCTGGTCGAGGCGCTCGAGGGGCGGCTGGCCGAGCTCGAGGAGCGGGTGGCCGCGAGCCCGGCTCAGCCCGCGAACGGCTCGGTGACCGCCCCCCGCCGCCGGGCCGGGACGGCGGGCGGCAGCCACTCGTGAAC
>JACDCH010000062.1 GCA_013694495.1 Acidimicrobiia bacterium
GACCCGACGGGTGGCGCCGGCGCCGCCCGACGAACGAGCGCCGACCCGTCCTCCGAGCGCTGACCCGGACCCCAGCCGGTTCCACGCACGCGCAACGGGCGAGCGCACGACCGTCAGGCGGCCCGTCCACGAACGAGCGCCCACCCGTCCTCCGAGCGCCGACCCGCACCCCAGCCGGATCCACGCACGCGAGTCGGGCCAGCGCACGACCGTCAGGCCGCTCGGCGGAGCTGCCACGACCGGACGAGGTCGCGGAGGCGCGGCTCCCCCGGCACGAGGTCGAGCTTCGAGACGGGCGCCACCTGCCAGCCGACGCGGCGCAGCTCGGCGTAGCGGGACTCGTCGCGGTCCCACGACCGCGGGCTGTGGGCCAGGGTGCCGTCGTACTCGAGGCCGACATGGAGGTCCGGGACGGCGACATCGAGGCGGGCGACGAACAGTCCACGCTCGTTGCGGACCTCGTGCTGGGTGACGACGCCGCTGGCGCCTTCGGCCTGCAGCTGGCGTAGGAGGCGCACCTCGGCGACGCTCCCGGGCTCGATCCGCGACGACCACACCGCCGTCACCGAGCGCCGGAGCTGACTCCCGCGGATGCGCGCGCCGGACCGCTCCGCGGCCGCCTCCACGGATGCCGACGATGCGAGCTGGCGGCAGAAGGCCGCGTCGACCACCTCCTCCAGCGACGGGCGGTCGAGCAAGCCGGCGACGTCGACGAGGGTGCGGCTGACGGTCGTGACCCGCATGCCGTCGCGCCAGCGCCAGTCCTGCGCCGGCACCGTGCTGCGGTGGACGCGCGCAGCCCTGCTCCGGGCGCTGGCGGCGGCGGGCACGCTGATGTGTGGGAGCGTCGAGAACGGCGTGAGGTCCTCCAGGGCGGCTGCGCTCACGTGCGAGACCACGCCACCGGCCCGCTCGCAGGCGAGGTAGGCGACCCACAAGCGCTGCAGCGCCGAGTCCGGCGAGCCGGCGATCGTGTAGACGCCCCGGACGGGTCGGCGCCAGCGACCGATCTCGGCCCGCCATTCGATCTGGTCGTGCGACAGGCCGGCGGCGACCGCCTGGTGGTGGGCGAGGGCGGCGTGCTGGCGACCGGCGGTGGCCAGCGCGCGCTGATCGGGGGTCGGGAGGTGAGCCATGTCCGCCATCCTCCCCAGGGGGTGTGACGGTGAACGCCCGCCAGCGCCGCCGACGAGCGGGCGGCGGACAGTTGTCCGTGCGTGAACCCGGACGGGCGCCGGGTCTGCGCACGCACGACGGGTCAGCGCGCGCCGGTACGACCCTTACGGGAGCACGACGAGGTCGTCGCGGTGGACGACCTCGTGCGGGGTGCCCTCGGGCAGGTCGGCGGTGCGACGCCCGGCGAGCGTGCGCAGCAGCGAGGCGCCCACGCGCACGAGGCCCTTGGCGAACACGGTGCCGTCCGGACCGGCGACCTCGACGGCGGCGTCGGCCTCGAACGACCCGTCGACCGCGACGACGCCGGCCGGCAGCAGCGACACGTTCCGCTCGAGCAGCGCCCGCCGGGCCCCGTCGTCGACTCGGACGGTGCCGGCTGCCGGCACGGCGAAGCCGATCCAGAGCTTGCGAGCCGGCAGCTTCGCCTCCCGCGGGAGCACGACGGTGCCGACGCCGGGCACGCCGGCCACCGCGTCGGCGAGCACACCGGGACGGGACGACGACGCGATCACCGTGCGCACCCCCGACCAGGCCGCCATCTTGGCGGCGGCGACCTTGGACGCCATGCCCCCGCTGCCCCGCGCCGTGCCCGCGCCGCCGGCCAGCGCCTCGAGGGCGTGGTCGACCTGCACGATCTCCTCGATGAGCGAGGCGGAGGGGTCGAGGCGGGGGTCGGCGGTGAGGATGCCGGCGGTGTCGGTGAGCAGCACGAGCAGGCCGGCGTCGAGCAGGTGGGCGACGAGGCCGGCGAGGCGGTCGTTGTCGCCGAAGCGGATCTCGTCGTCGGCGATGGCGTCGTTCTCGTTGATGACCGGCACCACCCCGAGCTCCAGCAGCCGTCGCAACGTGCCCCGGGCATGGAGGTACTGCGAGCGCACGCCGAAGTCGAGCGGGGCGAGCAGCACCTGGCCCGAGATCACTCCGTGGGCGGCGAAAGCCCGGTCGTAGACGCCCATGAGCCGGCCCTGCCCCACGGCCGACGCCGCCTGCAGCGTCTGTGCGTCGCGGGGCCGCCGGTCGCCGACCAGGCCCAGCACCGGGAGGCCGGCCGCCACCGCGCCCGACGTCACCGCCACGACGTCGTGACCCGCGGCGCGCAACCCGGCCAGCCCGGCGACGAAGCCCTCGATGGCGCCCTCGTCGATCCACCCGTCGTCGTCGGTCACCGAGGAGGTGCCGATCTTGGCCACCACGATCACGTCAGAGCACCGCCGGCCGGGGACCACGAGGGGTGGCGCAGCGCACGACGATGCGCCCGCCGGAGGAGCTGGGGGTCGGGGGGCGGAGCCGCCAGGAGTCGGCCGCAGGGCGACGACGTCGGCCGAAGACCGGAACCGCCCCGACGGAGTCGGGTCCGACAACTCGACCCAACGGCGCGAAGCGAGTGAGGTCGAAGCTCACCGCGGGCGGCCCTCGTACTCGTCGTCGGGGTGGTAGGTGAACTCGAAGGTGCCGATGCGGACCACGTCGCCGGCGGCGGCGCCGGCCCGGGCCAGTGCCCGGTCGATGCCCAGGCCCGTGAGGCGGCTCTGTGCGTACTCGAGGGCGCCGGCGTTCGTGATGTCCGACAGCGCGACGGCCCGAGCCGCGGCGCGGCCCAGCACGTTCCAGCCGCCGTCCATGGCCCGCTCGACGGTGACGCCCTCGTCGGCCACCGGCCGGTGGACCACGAACGCCGTGGGCGTGGGCTCCTCGGCCCGGGCCCGGCTCACCGCCTCAGCCAAGGCGCCGACGACCGCCTTGACGCCGGCCCCGGTGGCGGCGGAGAAGCGCAGGGCCGGGCCCTCCTCCTGCCCCTCGGGAGGCGACAGGTCGGCCCGGGACCCGGCCACGATCCGGGGCCGGTCGAGCAGCTCGGGGCGGTAGGCGCCCAACTCGGCCAGCAGCACCCGCTCCTGCTCCTCGGGGTCGGGCAGGCCGGCGTCGCGCCAACCGAGGTCGACCAGCACCAGCAACGCTCGGGCCCGCTCCACGTGACGGAGGAAGCGATGGCCCAGGCCGCGGCCCTCGGCCGCACCCTCGATGAGGCCGGGGATGTCGGCGACCACGATGTCGGTGGTGTCGTCGATGCGGACCACACCGAGGTTCGGCTCGAGGGTGGTGAACGGGTAGTCGGCGATCTTGGGCCGCGCCGCGGAGACAGTGGCGATGAAGGTCGACTTGCCCACGTTCGGGAACCCCACCAGGGCGACGTCGGCGAGGAGCTTGAGCTCGAGCCGGTACCAGTGCTCCTCCCCCACCTCCCCCTGCTCGGCGAAGGCCGGCGCCCGGCGCTTGTTCGACAGGAAGCGGGCGTTGCCGTGGCCGCCCTGGCCGCCGGCGGCCGCCAGCCAGCGGGCGCCGGCGGTGGTGAGGTCGGCCACCACCTGTCCGTCGGCGTCGAGGACGACGGTGCCCTCGGGCACGTGGACCTCGATGTCGTGGCCCCGGGCGCCGTGCTTCTTCTTGCCCGATCCGTGGGTGCCGTTCGTGGCTCGGCGGAACGGGTGGTCGCGGAAGGCGAGGAGCGAGCCGACGTTGCGGTCGGCCACCAGCCAGACGTCGCCGCCGGCGCCGCCGTCGCCGCCGTCCGGTCC
>JACDCH010000065.1 GCA_013694495.1 Acidimicrobiia bacterium
TCTGGGGCGCGGTGCGCCTCGCCGACCGCATCCCGCCGTACCGGCTGAACATGTGCGGCCGCCTCCCGGGGCTGGCCCACCTCCCGGTGCTGTGGCAGGCCCCGCTGGCCGAGGTGCTGCCGGCGGCGGCGGGCAAGGGCCTCGTCGTCGACTGCCGGTCGGCGGACTACGTCCAGGCTTGGCGGCCGCAGCCGCCGATCGCCGGCCGCACCGTCGTCGTCAAAGTGGTCCGCGACCGCGACGGCGGGCGGGGGGCGGTGTCGCACAACGCGAAGCACACCCGGGGCCTCGTCGCCCGCCGCATCGTCGTCGACGGGCTGAACCCGACCCGGCCGGCGGCGCTGGCCGAAGGGTTGTCGGCGCACTTCGACGTCGACCTGCAGCCACCCGACCGCCCGGGCCGGCCCTGGGAGCTGCAGGTGGTCGAGCCGGCGCCCTGACGCCGCTCGCTCAGGTCTGGGCGCTGCCGCCCGGGTCGTTGACCACGATGCCCTGGGCCGGCGCCGGGTTCTGCACCACCGGCTGGGCGACCACCGGTTGCTGCACCACCGGCGCCGCCACGACCGGGGTCGACTGGACGACCGGGGTCGACGCGACGACGCCCCGGCGGTAGCCGGCGGCGGCGGTCGTGACGGTGCGCCGACGGCTCATCGTGAAGACGAGGGCGATGAAGGCGATGGCGAGGCCCGTGATGATGAGGATGGTCCCGATCATCTGGATGTCGACGCCGTCGGCGTCGGCCGTGACGGCGAAGCGCAGGATGGCGCCGACCGTGGCGATGAGGATTCCGACTCCGATGGTCATGGGTTCCCTTGCTGCTCGGGGGCGGCCGCCTGCCGGCGGGCCGATGGTCAGATCTGGGCGCTGTCCACCGGGCCGTCGCCCCCGGTCGTTGTGCGGGTGCCGGCCGGGCCGGTCGCGACGGTGCGCCGGCGGCTCATGGTGGCGATCAGGGCGATGACGGCGATGGCGAGGCCCGCGATGATCATGATCGTCCCGATCATCTGTATGTCGACGCCGTCCGCGCTGGCCTCGACCGCGAAGCGCAGCACTGCGCCGACTGCGGCGATCAGGATTCCGACTCCGATGGTCATGTGCTGGCCCCCCGTGCTTCAGGGTCGCGCCGTGTGGCACGACCGCTCCCGGTTACCCGGTGATCGAGCGGGCCTAGACGGCAGGGCCGCGGCGGCGGGGCCGCGCCGCTCAGGTGGTGTACGGGAGCGCCAGCTCGTCGCGGCGTTCGGAACCCCGCCTGAGCTGGCGTTCGACCACCGCCCGGGCCTTCCAACGCCGGTGCCAGGCGCGGTCGGCGCCGGCGGCCAAGGTCTCGACCCGGCTCTGGCCGGCCTCCCACAGCGTGCCCAGGGCGTGCATCAGGGCCCGGTCGTTGATGGTGAGCCGTTCCGCGCCCTTGCCGCCGAGGAGGTCCCGGAGGTCGGCGGTGTCGGCCGCGGCCGCCTCCAGCTCGGCGTGCAACCGCGTCCCGGGCACCGCGACGGTCAGGGCGTGGGTGACGAGCTCCAGCATCGCTCCGGTCCACCGCTCCATGCCTTCGACGTACGACGCCGACGACTCGTCGCTCCACGGCGGGCTCAACTCGTCGTGCGCCGGGCGGGCACGGTGCTCGCGCTCGGACCGCTCCAGGGCCCGGGTCGTGCGGGCCGAGATCAGGCCACCGGCGCCGACCGCCCCGCAGATCCCCATGAGGATCGTCAACTGCCCGAGCGTCCCGAGCGAATCGCCCCGCACCAGCAGCGCGGCGTCGAGGAGGGCGAAGAGCAGTGCCGTCGCGAACCACGGCGCCGTCGGTTCACTGACCAGTCGCATCGCCGAGGACGCGGGTCGGAGCGCCATCCGGTCGGGGTCGTCGTCGGTCGTGAGGCGGGCCATGGTTGCGCTATCGGCGCCCAGTGGCACCCGCTACGAACAACAAGCGATCAACAGCAGCCCAACGGCCCGGCGCCCGCTCAAGTCCCCCTGGTGGCGCCTGCGATACACCGAACGTGTCCTCATCCCTACGCCCACGACCGTCATGTCGGTGATCGCCGCAACCGCCGCCGCGGTGAGCTCGGTCAGCCGAACCGGCTTCCCGCTGCGGTCCGTCGACGCCATCGCGGCCGACTCGGCCGCGCCGGCAGACGACAGCCGTGAGCTTCGGCGGGCCGTCCAGGTCCTCCACCGCCGGGTGGGCGACGAGCGCGCCATCCGCCTGCCGATCGCCGCCGGGCGCCCCGCCCTGCGCCTCGAGCGCCTCCTGGCCGGTGCTCCCCTCAACCTCGATCCCGCCGCGGTCCCGCCTGGCGTCGCCTTCCTCGCCACCCAGCGCCTCGCAGCCGTCGCTCCAGACGCCCTCGCGTCCGTCGCCCAGGAGGCCGAGGTGCTCGGCGAGGCGCTCTCGGCCGATGTCCGTTCCCTCGGGCTCGTGGCGATGTGCGATGTCGGCGCAGCGGCGCTGGCCCTCTGCGCCGTGGCCCCGGCCGTGCGCAGCTGGGGGTCTCGAGCGGGCGCCGATGCCGCCGAACGGGTGCTGGTCCTCGCGGCCGACGATCTCCGCGCCGCCGCCGCCTCGCACACCCTTCTGTACGAGCGTTTCGCCGAGGACATCTGGCTCGTGCCGAGCGCGCTGCTCGCCGCCGGCGGCAAGCGCTGGCGGCTCGCGGCCCGCGCCCGCCTCCGCCGCCGCCTGCGCGCTACG
>JACDCH010000066.1 GCA_013694495.1 Acidimicrobiia bacterium
GGCCGGGAGGTCGCAGTCGCCGCCGAGCTCGAGCAGGAACCCCCGCTCGGCGTCGACCGCCCGGCGGCTCGGGCCGTGCTCGATGGCCGCCAGCGCAGCCCTCGTGGCGGCGTCGTCGGCGCGACCCTCGCCGGCGAGCGCGCCCTGGGCGACCTGGGGCAGGACGACAGTCGGGTCGAGGACCTCGGCGAGGCGGTCGGCGAGGCCGAGCCGCTCCAGGGCGACGGCGGCGACCACGATGGCGTCGAACCCGACCGCCTTCGCCAGCCGGGTCTGCATGTTGCCGCGGAGGCCGGCGAACGTGAGGTCGGGGCGCAGGTGGGCGAGCTGGGCCCGGCGCCGCACCGAGCCGGTGGCGACCGTGCCGCCGGGCGGCAGATCGTCCAGACAGGTGCCCACCAGCGCGTCGCGCGCGTCGCCCCGTTCCGGCACGGCGGCGAGGACGAGGCCGGGCAGGGTCCCGGCCGGGAGGTCCTTGCCCGAGTGCACCGCGACGTCGGCCCGGCCGTCGAGGACGGCCGCCTGCACCTCCTTGACGAAGACGCCCTTGCCGCCCATCTCCCAGATGGGGACGTCGAGGCGGCGGTCGGCGACGGTGTCGACCAGGACCAGCTCGCACCCACCGCCCAGCAGCGCGGCGACGTGCTCGGCCTGCCACCGGGCCAGGGCCGACGCCCGGGTCGCGATCCGCAGCGAACTCACCGCGAGAGAGCGGCGGAGCGAAGCGAGTGAGCTCGAAGCTTCAAAGGTCGAAGAGGTCGCGGAGCGACTCGGCGAGCCGGTCGCCGCGCGACGTGCCGGCCGCGCCCTTGAGCCGCACGGTGGGCTCGTGGAGCAGCTTGGCCACGATGGCCCGGGTGGCGGCCTCGACGGCTTCACGCTGACGGGGGTCGAGCCCGGCCAGCTTGGCGTCGACGCGCTCGGTCTCGGCCAGGCGGATGCTCTCGGCCCGCTCCCGGAGGGCGGCGACCAGCGGGGCGACCTCGCGCGCCGTGGCTTCGCCGGCGTAGCGGCGGACGTGCTCCTCGACGAGCACCCTGGCCTTCTCGGCCTCGCGGCGGCGGCCGGCGGCGCCCTCGTCGACGAAGCGGCGGAGGTCGTCCATGTCGAGCAGCTCGACGCCGGGCAGCGCGGCGGCGGACGGGTCGACGTCGCGGGGGACGGCGACGTCGATGATGAGCAGCGGCCGTCCGGCTCGGCCGGCGGTGACCCGCTCGAGGTCGGCGTGCTCCAGGATGAGCGACTGCGCGCCCGTGGAGGTGAGGAGCAGGTCGATCCCGCTGAGGTGCTCGGACAGGGCTCCGAGGGCGACGGACCGGCCGCCGACCCGGGCCGCGAGGTCCTCGGCGACCGATGAAGTGCGGTTGGCCACCAGCACCTCGAAGGCGCCCACCTCGGCGATGGCGACGGCCATGGCCTCGCCCATCTCGCCGGTGCCGACGACCAGGACCCGGGCGCCGACCAGCGAGCCGAGGCGGTGGGCGGCCAGGGCAACCGCCGCCTGCGACACCGACGTGATGCCCCGGGCGATGCCCGTGTCGGTGCGGGCCCGCTTGCCCGCTTCGAGGGCGTGGCGGAAGAGCAGGTTGAGCGTGGGCCCGGCGACGCCCTCGACCCGGGCTGCGTCCCAGGCCGCGCCGACCTGACCGAGGATCTCGCTCTCGCCCAGCACCGCCGAGTCGAGCCCCGCGGCCACCTCGAACAGGTGGGTCACAGCGTCGTCGTCGGAGCGCACGTACAGGTGGTCGGCGAAGTCCTCGGGGGCGAGGAAGGCGAGCTCGCCGAGGAAGTCGCGGATGTCCTGGAAGCCGCCGTGGAAGCGCTCGGCAACGGCGTACACCTCGGTGCGGTTGCACGTGGACAGCACGACCGCCTCGGAGAGGTGCGTGCGGGAGGCCAGGTCCTGGAGCGCCTTGGGCAGCCGGGCGCCGTCGACCGTCATGCGCTCGAGCAGGTCGAGCGATGCGGTGCGGTGGTTCAGGCCGATGACGACGACAGACACGTGCGGAGCAGCTCCCTCGCGCCCACGAGGTCACCCTCGCGGATCCGGTCCAGCATCCCTGATCGCAGCGCCTCGCGCCAGTTCAGGCCCTCGGTGGCCACGCCCTCGGCCCGCAGGCGGTCGCGTTCGTCGGCGACCACCTCGACGAGCACCTCCAGCGCCGGGTCGAGGTCCGCCTCGAGCCGTTCCCGCAGCCACGCCGCCACCGCCGGGCTGCGGCCCCCGGTCGAAACGGTCACGAGCACCTCGCCCCGCCGCACGCGGGCCGGCAGCGTGAACGTGCAGCGCTCGGGGTCGTCGGCGCTGTTCACCCACACCCCGGCGGCCTCGGCGTCGTCGAACACGGCCTGGCTGACCGCCGGCACGCCGGTGGCGGCGACGACGAGCCGGTAGCGGGCCACCTCGCCCCGCTCGTAGGGCCGCCGCTCGATCGCCACGCCCGGCAGCTGGGTGATCTCGTCGACCACGTCGGGGGCCACCACGGTCACCACCGCCCCGACCTCGACGAGGCCCCTGACCTTGCCGGCCGCCACCGTGCCGCCGCCGACCACGAGCACCGACTTCCCCGCCACCAGGAGGTTCACGGGGTAGGCGGGCGGCAGCCCGGTCATGTGCGGCGCTGCTGGTAGAAGCTGAGGATCTGGAGCTCGACGGCGAGGTCGACCTTCCGCAGCGACACGCCGGCCGGCACGGTCACCAGCGCCGGAGCGAAGTTCAGGATCGACGAGATGCCCGCGCTCACCAGCCGGTCGGCCACCTCCTGGGCGGCCGTCGCCGGCGTGGCGATCACGCCGATGGCCACGCCCTGGTCGCGCACGAGCGCGGGGAGGGAGTCGACGTCCTGGATGGCGATGTCGCCCACCTTCTGGCCCACTCGCTGGGGGTCGGCGTCGACCAGGGCGGCCACCGGGAAGCCTCGGTCGCCGAACCCGCCGTAGTTGGCCAGGGCCTGCCCGAGGTTGCCGATCCCGACGATCACCACGGGCCAGTCGTGGGTGAGCCCGAGCTCCCGGTTCATCTGGAACAGGAGGTACTCGACGTCGTAGCCCACGCCCCGGGTGCCGTACGACCCCAGGTACGAGAGGTCCTTGCGCACCTTGGCCGCGTTGACACCGGCCATCTCGGCCAGCCGCTCTGAGGAAACCGTGGTCTGCCCCTCGGCCTCGACCTCGAGCAGGCTCCGGAGGTACACGGGCAGGCGGGCAACGGTCGCCTCCGGGATCCGGCGGCGAGGGCGGGGCGGGTCGGGGGAGGCCGGCAGGGGCGGCGGGAGAGCCATCGTCGGGGCGGACCCTATCGACGTTCGTGCGCTCGTGAACGGATCCGCCCGGCCGTGCGCCCGGCGGCGCCGGCAGGCGAAGATGGCGCGGTGCCCGCTGCTGCTGCCGCCTTCACGACGCTGGTGTCCCTGGCGTTCGCGCTGAGCACGTTCGAGCGCTGGCTCGACCGCCGCCGCCCCTACGAGCTGGCCTGGACGATCGCCCTGGCCGAGTTCGCCGCCGCCTCCGCCGCGCAGTGGTGGGGCGCGGCGGCCGGGTGGGGCGGCCTCTCGTTCCGGGCGTTCTACCTGTTCGGCCCGATCCTTTCGGTGCCCGAGCTGGCGCTGGGCACAGTGCTGCTGCTGGCGCCGGCCGCCGCCGGCCGGGCTACCCGCCGGGCCGTGCACACGTGGTCGCTCGTCTCGGTCGGCGTCCTCGTCGCCGTCCCGCTCACCGGGGCCATCGACCCGGCTGTGCTGCCCCAGGGCAGCGAGGTCTTCGGCCCCCTCCCCCGGGCCCTGGCCGCCATCGGCGCCGGCCTCGGGGCCACCGTCCTCATCGCCGGCGCGGTGTGGAGCGCGGCCCGGCTGGCCCGCCGGCGCGGCACCGGCCGCCTCGTCGCGGCCAACTCGCTGATCGCCGTCGGCTCGCTGCTGCTGTCGGCCGGCGGGCTGCTGAACTCGGTGGCCGACGAGATGACCGCGTTCGCCATCGCCCACGCCGCCGGCATCACGTTCGTCTTCGCCGGCTTCCTCGTGACGGGCAGCCGCCGGCGGCCGGCGTTGCGCACCGTCGCCACCGGGGGCGACGAGGTGGCGCCGGTCAGCGCAAGGAGCGCCTGAGCACCTTGCCGGCCGGCCCGACCGGGATCTCGCCGACGAACATCACCTTGACCGGGCACTTGTAGCGGGCGAGCCGGTCGGCGCAGAAGGCGATGATCTCGTCCTCCTCGTTGCTGGCCCCGGCGGCGCTGACGACGAACGCCTTGACCGCCTCGCCGGAGTGCGGGTGCGCGACGCCGACGACCGCCGCGGCCTCGACCCCGGGGTGCTCGAGCAGCACCTCCTCGACCTCGGCCGGGAACACGTTGAAGCCCGACACGATGATCAGGTCCTTGGCCCGGTCGACGAGGAACACCGAGCCGTCGTCGTCGACGACGGCGATGTCGCCCGTGCGGAGCCAGCCGTCGGCCGTGAGGGCGTTGTCGGTGGCGGCCACGTCCTCCCAGTAGCCGGCGAAGACGTTCGGGCCCCGCACCCAGATCTCGCCGGCGTCGCCCACGAGGACGTCCTCGCCGTCGGCGTCGACGAGGCGCACGTCGAGGCCGGGGACGGGCACGCCGATGGAGCCCCGCTTCACGGTGGTGCCGGCCGACGAGGTGACGACCGGCGACGCCTCGGTGAGCCCGTAGCCCTCGGTGACGACGACGCCGAACCGGCGCTCCATGGCGTCGGCGACCTCGTCGGGGAGCTTGGCCGCGCCGGACGCCGCCAGGCGGACGGTGGCGAGGGCGCCGTCGTGGCCCGTCAACCCGGCCCACTCGGCCCACAGCGCGGGCGCGCCGAGCACCACGGTGATGCCGTGCGTCTGCACCGCCTCCAGCGCCGAGGTCGGGTCGAAGCGCTCCACCAGCACGACGGACGCGCCGGCGACCAGGGCTCCGCCGAGCACGACGTTCAGGCCGAAGATGTGGAAGAGGGGCAGGACGCCGAACAGCACGTCGCTCGACGCCAGGGCCCGGCCCGGGTGGGCCTGGACCTGCTCGAGGTTCGAGCGGAGGTTGCCGTGGGTGAGCATGGCCGCCTTGGGTGAGCCCGCCGTGCCGCTGGTGAAGATCAGCACCGCCAGGTCGTCGTCGGCGCGGTCCACGACGGGGGCGGGCGCCCCGCCCATGAGGTCGTCGAGGACCACGGCCCCGGCGATGTCGGCGCCCGACGTGGCGATGACGTGCTCGAGGTTCGGGAGGGCGGCCCGGTCGACGCCGCCCCAGGCGGCGCGGCCGCTGGGACCGATGAACACCGCCCGGGCGCCGACGCTGCGCAACTCCTGCTCGAGGGCGCGGGCCGGGCTGATGGGGTTGACGGGCACGGCGACGAGGCCGGCCGAGAGCACCGCCAGGTAGGTGCTGACGAAGTACCAGTTGGTGCCGGCGAGGATGCCGACGCGGTCACCCGGCTGGAGGCCCAGCCGCACCAGGCCGCCCCGGTAGGCGGCGACCTGTTCCCGGAGCTGGGCGTAGGTCGTGCGCTGGCCCCGGCTCACCACGGCGATGTCGTCGTCGGGGTGCGGGTCGATGATCGACGCGAGGTTCAACGGGCCTCTGCTCAAGGTTCGGGCTGGGAGCCGCCGATACTTCCCTCTGACCGATCGAAACGGCAACCCCGGGGAAACCCGGGTGGGCGCAAAGCCACGGGCCTACAGCGGGCGACCGCCAGGGCAGCCGGGTCACCGAACCGAGGACCGAAGTGGGACGCACCCTTGCTCGTGCTGCTGCCGTCGTGGCCGCGGTGCTGCTCTCCAGCTTGCTGGCCCCTGCGCCGGCGGGCGCAGCACCGGCCGACGATCCGGGCCTCGAGGCCGACTTCGTCGCCGGGATCAACGCCGTGCGCAGCCGTTCAGGGCTCCCCGGCCTCGAGGTGCACCCCGAGCTGACCGTCGTGGCCGAGGGCTGGTCGGCCGCGATGGCGGGCCAGAACGGGATCTCGCACAACCCGAACGTCGGCGGCCAGGTGTCGGCGCCGTGGGTCCTGATCGGTGAGAACGTCGGGGCCGGCTACGACGTCCCGACGCTCATGCAGGCCTTCGTCGACAGCGCCAGCCACCTCCACAACCTGGTGGAGCCGGACTACGACTGGGTCGGCGTCGGCGTGACCTGGGGCAGCGACGGCCGCCTCTACACCGCCCACGTCTTCATG